>JBILUM010000340.1:0-4074 GCA_044370995.1 Ilumatobacteraceae bacterium
CCCTTCGACCGCTACCTCGCTGAGGCGGTGTTCGAGCCGCTCGGCATGACCGGCAGCGAACTGCGCGGCTCACCGGCACACCAGGTGTGGAGCACCGTCGACGACCTCGTCCACTTCGCCGTCGAACTGGTCAGACCCACCCTGCTCAGCGCAGCGACCGCGGCGCTCGCCACGTCGCCCGTGTTCCCCGACCTCTCGGGTGTCGTGCCCGGTGTCGGTCGCTTCTCACGGTGCTCGTGGGGGCTCGGATTCGAGATCCACGGCGACAAGCAGCCGCACTGGATGGGAACCTCCAATTCAACGGGAGCGTTCGGTCACTTCGGTGGTGCCGGTACCCTTCTGTGGGTGGACCTGGGGGCCGTACACGAGCGTGCTGTTGCCTGCGTGGCACTGACCGACCGCCCCTTCGACGACTGGGCAGACACCGCACTCAGGGTGTGGCCCGAGCTCAGCGATGCCCTCATCGCCGACGTCGGTGCCGAGGCGAAGCGCAGCGGCACCGCCACCGGTGAGCCGGAGGCCCGTTGATGATGCTCCGGCCGGGCGATCGTGTGCGTGTGGAGACCACGGGCGACGACGGGTTCCCGGTCGTGAAGTACGGCTTCGTCGGCGGCGTCACCGGCCCGGGTCACGGCCCCGACGACATGGGACCGATCGTCGTCATGCTCGACGGTGAACTCGGCGGCGACGTGATCGATCCGTGCTGCGTGCAACCGGTGAGCATCACCAACGTCGAACTGTGCCTCGCCGGCGACGACCTCATGACCGAACCCGACCTCCGCCGTGGCCTCGTCGCACTGTGGCACGCGGAAGCCGACCAGGCCGGCCTCGACATCGACGCACTGCACCCCCTCGGCACGCCGCACGGCGACGGTCTGCGCGACTCGAGCGACTCGTGGGCGCTCGCCGAACTGATGGCCGGCGGCGAGCAGTACGTCGTGCGTGCGTTCCGACTGCCCAACGAACCGGGCATGGTGCGGGTGCGCGCCGACCGGCCCAACCGATGGGACGCGTAGACCGGGCGGCGGCTCCGGGCTGGATCGCACTCCTCCTCGCCACCGCCGCGGTCGGCGTCGCCAACAGCGTCGTCTTCTCACTGCTCAGCGACCTGCAGGACACCTACGGCTTCGGCGACTCCGGACTCGGCTTCATCGCCGGTGCCGGCATGGCCGTCGGCTTCGTCAGCCAACTCGTGCTCGCCCCCTTCGCCGACCGCGGCCATTCCAAGCGGCTGCTCCTCGCCGGCCTCGTCGCCGCACTCGCCGGCAGCGTCATGTTCGCCGCCTCCTCGACGCTGATCGGGCTGGTGCTCGCCCGTGCGATCGTCGGCCTCTCGAACGGCCTGTTCCTCCCGGCCGCCCGGGCGATCGCAGCGAGCATGTCACCCGACCGCGTCGGCGAACGCCTCGGCACCCTCGGCGGCGTCGAGCTCGCCGGCTTCGTCACCGGACCGGTGGTCGGCGCAGTGCTCGTCGGCCCGCTCGGCGTACGCTGGCCGTTCCTCGTGTGCGGCATGTTCGCCCTCGTGGCCCTGCTCGCCCTCGCCCGGCAAGACCTGCCGAGCCCGCCGATCGGAACGCAGGCCAGCCGGCTCAGCCTCGACCTGCTGCGCGTGCGCGAGATGCGGGTGGGCGTGCTGCTCACGATGGCGCTGTTCTTCCCGGTCGGCATGTACGACGCCATCCTCGACCGCTACATGACCGACCGAGGCGCCTCGAACGTGCTCATCGGCATCGGATTCCTCATGTACGGCATCCCGTTCGCACTGCTCGCCACCACGGGCGGACGCCTCGCCGACCGCCACGGCGCCTACCGGATGAGCATGATCTCGCTGGTGCTCGTGGTGCCGCTCACCGCCGTCTACGGCGTGCTCACCGCGCCCCTGCTCATCACCGCCCTGTTCGCCGTCGAGGGCAGCGTCCAGGCGCTCGGCGTCCCGGCGACACAGGCCTACGTCGCCCAGGTCGCTCCCCACGGACGCTCGTCCGCCGCGCAAGGGTTGTCGGGAGCGATGAACCTCCTCGGCGGCACCGTGTCGGCCGTCGCTGCGCCCGCGATCTACGGCGCCTGGGGAGCCGGCGCCGTGTTCGGTGCCGCCGGCGCCCTCGTCGGCCTCGCCGGTGTGGTCGCCGCCTCGATACGCCGCCGCACCATCAACGCGACGACGGCGCAGCCGATCCCCTGACGCGACCGAGTCCCACGCGCCACCCGTGTGGCACGTGGGACTCGGACCGACGTCTGGGACTCGCTCAGATCAGGAGAGGCGCTCGATCACCATCGCCATGCCCTGTCCGCCGCCGACGCACATGCTCTCGACACCCCAGTTCTTGTCCTCCCACTGGAGGCCGTTGATGAGGGTCGTCATGATGCGGGCGCCGGTCATGCCGAACGGGTGACCGAGGGCGATGGCGCCACCGTGGACGTTCATCTGCTTGTCGAGGTCGATGCCGAGGTGCTTGGCCGAACCGATCACCTGCACGGCGAACGCTTCGTTGATCTCGACGAGGTCGATCTCGTCGATGGTCTTGCCGGCGAGCGCCAGCGCCTTGCGGATGGCCTCGATCGGGCCGAGGCCCATGATCTCGGGGTTGAGGCCCGACACACCCGACGACACGATGCGCGCCAGCGGGGTGAGGCCGAGCTGCTTGGCCTTGGTGTCGCTCATGACGAGCACCGCAGCGGCGCCGTCGTTGAGCGGGCAGGCGTTGCCGGCGGTGACGGTGCCGTCGGGACGGAACACCGGCTTCAGCTGGCTCACACCCTCGTACGTGGTACCGGCGCGCGGGCCGTCGTCCTTCGACACCACCGTGCCGTCGGGCAGGGTGAGCGGCGTGATCTCCCGCTCGTAGAAGCCCTTGTCGATGAACTCGCACGCCAGGTTCTGGCTGCGCACACCGAAGCGGTCCTGCTCCTCGCGGCTGATGCCCTCGAGCTCGACCACGTTCTCGGCGGTCTGGCCCATGGCGATGTACATGTCGGGCATGCCCTCGGGCGGGGTCCACGCGCCCTGGCCACCCTGCGAGCGGGCCTTCGTCCGCTCGCCCGGGCCCTTGAAGATCGGGTTCGGGGCCGAGTCGCTCGCACCGCTCATGTAGCGGCTGACGGTCTCGCAGCCACCGGCGACGAACACGTCGCCCTCGCCGGCCTTGATCGCGTGGAACGCCATGCGGATGGTCTGCAGGCTCGACGAGCAGTAGCGGTTGACGGTCACGCCGGGCACGTCGTCGAGACCGGCGAGCGTGCTGATGACGCGGGCGATGTTGAAGCCGCCCTCGCCGGCGGGCTGGCCGATGCCCCACATGACGTCGTCGATGTCGGACGCCTGCACCTGCGGCGCCTTCGCCAACAGGGCCGTGAGGATCTGGGCGCTCATGTCGTCGGGCCGCAGATCGACCAGCGACCCCTTGTTGGCGCGGCCGATCGGGCTGCGGGCGGTGGCGACGATGACGGCTTCGGTCATGGCAGTGGTTCCCCTCGTGTGTCTGATCCGGTGACGGATCGTGGACTCTTGACCCATCGGTCAAGCGATCGCCCGTCAGGCTACTCGCAGGTAACCGACGGGAAAAGAACCAGGTTTCGTGAGCGAGATGCGCACCTGCAGCGCGTCTCGCTCACGGACCGTTGTCGTTCGTGAGCGACATGCACACAGACAGCGCATCTCGCTCACGAAGCCGGGTCAGCGGGTGTCGACAACCTGGAAGGCTTCGGCGAGGCGACCCTCGGGCAGGCCGAAGTGCTGGGCGGTCATGCCCATCCAGCCACGAACACGGACCTCGACGCCCGACGGGTCCTGGTGCTGGGTCTCGTGACACAGCAGCGCACGGATCTTGCGCTCGACCTGATCGGTGACGTCGACATGGGTGTTCGGCTTCGTGCCACCCATCACCCACACCTCCGGCACCGTCCACGCCTCGAGCCCCTCGTCGATCAACTCGGGATAGGCGAACGGATTGCGGGCATCCGGGTACACCGCGGCGATGGCGGCCTCGCCCGCGGCGAGGTGGTCGGGATGGCTGGCGTAGATGCGCTCGAGGTTGCGCTCGGGCGACTGGGTGATCACCACGGTGGGCTTCA
>JBILUM010000011.1:0-14612 GCA_044370995.1 Ilumatobacteraceae bacterium
AACGGCGGCTTCATGTCGTACCGCATGGCCTGCGAGCGGGCAGATCTGTTCGCCGCTGTGGTGAGCCTCGCCGGTGCCACCTACGTCGATCCCGACGACTGTGCACCGAGCGAGCCGGTGAGCATCGCCCAGGTGCACGGCACCCTCGACGAGGTGATCGCCTACGACGGCGGTGACATCATCGGCAACGAGTACCCGTCGGCAGCGGTCACCGCCGCCACCTGGGCGGCGTACAACGGGTGCGACACGGCGATCGAGCCCGGCGGCGAAGCGATCGATCTCGACCAGGACCTGGCAGATGCCGAGACCACCGTCGCCCGCTTCGGTGGCTGCCCCACGAGCGGCGCCGTCGAACTGTGGACCATCGCCGACGGCCGGCACATCCCACAGCTCACCGATGGCTTCGCGGCTGCGGTGTTCGACTTCTTCGACGCCCACCCCAAGGGCTGAGCGGGACGGTCGGCCCGGTCAGAGCAGGTCGGCCAACGCGGCTTCGAGCGCTGCCACGCGGGCCTCGAGCTCGGCGACGCGGACGGCCAGTTCGTCGGCAACCTGCGGATCGGCAACCTGCGGATCGCCACCGGCCGCTCGGGCGTCAGCGACACGTGCCGGAGCGCCCGCATCATCGAGCGCGTACGCGCGGACCGGGAGCTCGGCGACGGCCGGCTCGTCGGCCAGCAACTGCTGCCACCGCTGCTCCTTCTGACCCGGCCGACGTTCGAGCAGGCACACCAGCTCGCGCTGCTGCAGGGCGTCGAGCGCCTCCTGCACCTCGGTGAGCGACCCGAACGCGTGCTGACGCTCGGTGCGCGTGCGCAGCTCGGCGACCGTCTGCGGGCCGCGCAACAACAGCACCGCCACGAGCGCGGCGGCGTCGGCCTCGAGCTGCCAGCTCTCGTCAGCGACCTGGCGGTACCGGGTGACGCTGCGGCCGTGCGACGGATGCACGAGCCGCACCAGCCCCTGGGTCTTCAACGACCCGAGCGCCGTCTCCACGTCGTGCTCGGTGAGCTGCATGATCGGATCACGCGAGCTGCTCTGGTTGCACGCGCTCACCAACGCGTTGAGCGTGAGCGGGTACTGGTCGGGCACGGTGCGCTGCTTCTCGAGCAGACACCCGAGCACGCGGGCCTCGACGACGGTCAACACGATCCGGACGCTACCTGCAACAATCGCTCACATGATCCGGCTCCGCCAGGTGGCCCTCGTGGCCCACGACCTCGAGCTCACCACGAACTTCCTGCGCAACCTGCTCGCGGTCGACGTCTGCTACCGCGACCCGGGTGTGGCCGAGTTCGGGCTCCACAACACCCTCCTGCTGCTGGGCGACCAGTTCCTGGAGGTCGTCTCCCCCACCCGGGCCGGAACCACGGCCGGCCGGCTGCTCGACAAGCGGCAGCTGGGATGCACCGGATACATGGCGATCTACGAGGTCGACGACCTCGATCGTCGCGAGGCGGCGCTCACCGAGCACGGTGTGCGCATCGTGTGGCGCGGTGACATGCACGACATCCGCGGCCGACACCTGCACCCCTCCGATGTGGGCGGCGCGCTCGTGAGCATCGACCAGCCGGTCCCGAACGGGGCGTGGCGGTGGGGTGGCCCCAGCTGGCAGGCGCACGTCCATGCCGACACCTCGGTCGTCTCGGGCATCGCCGGGGTCCACGTCGCCGCGACCGACCCGCCCGCGATGCGCGCCCGTTGGACCGAACTCGAACTCGCCCACGCGGTCTCGTTCCACCCGGCCGGCGACCACGGTGAGGGCATCGATGCGCTCGACGTCGTCGCCACCGATCGGGCACGCGCCGGCGAGGTGCACGCACTCGACGGCTTCGAGGTCCGATTCGTCTGAGCGCCGGTGCGGGTGACACGGGTGAACGCACGGAGCGGATGACACGACGATGACCGATCTGCTGCTCGGACGCGACGACGACCTCGCCGTCCTCCGCCAGGCCCGCGGTGCGCGGGCACCCGGCGTCGTGCTGGTCGCGCCACCCGGCATGGGTCGCACGAGCGTGCTCGCGGCGATCGTCGACGAGTGGCGCGATCGCCGGGTCGACGTCGTGCTCGTCCGGGCGACCGCCTCGTCGCGCCGGTTGCGGTACGCGGCACTGAGCCCGGTGATCCACGACGATCCCGATCAGCCGCCGGTCACCGGTCCGCTGTCGTTCGACATGGTCCACGACGCACTCGAGCGGCGCGCTCGCCGCGGCGGGCTCGTGGTGGCCATCGACGACGCCCACCTCGTCGACGAGGCATCCCTTCGGGTCGTCGCGGATCTCGTCGGCGTCCACGACGCCTTCGTCGTGGCGACCGTCGACGACACGTTCCTCGGCCTCGATCCGCTCACCGAGTCGTCGCGGCTCATGGTGCACACGCTCGCACCACTCGCACCCGAGCACATCCGCGACCTCGTCCACGAACGCACCGGAGAGCGCGTCGACGCAGACGTCTGGTGGACCCGGTCGAAGGGCAATCCGACCGCGCTGCTCCATCTGCTCGACGACCGCACCCACGACCCGGGCGACGCGATCCCAGGGGGCCTCAGCGGCGATGCCCGCAGGCTGCTGGCCCTCGTCGCGCTGGCAGAGCCGTTCCCCCTCGCTGTCACGGCAGACGGCGTGGTCGACCTCGCCTCGATCGGCGTGGCCGAGGACGCGCTCACCGACCTCGTCGGTCGCGGCATCGTCGCGGTCACCGTCGACGGAGGGCGGGCATCGCTCCGATTGCGCCACCCCGGACAGGGCAGCCGGGTCGGACGGGCCCTCGGGGCGATCGAAGCGAGGTCGGCGCGGCGCAGTGCACTCGCATCGATGCGACGATCGTGGACGGCGCTGACCCCCACCGACCAGCTGCGCGTCGCCTCCCTCGCCGTCGACGCGGGCGGCGAGCTCACCCGTGACGAACTGCTCGACGTCGTCGTGCTCGCACCCACGGCAGGTGATCCCGCCCTCGCGCTGCGCCTCGCCCGCCGAGGCGTCGAACAGCTCGGCCGCTTCGACGACCTGCGCCGGCTCGCCGACGTCGGTCACGAGCAGGGCGCCGTCGACGACGTCGTCACCGCGATCGACGCCATGGCAGCGATGGCCACCACGCCTCGCGAGCACCTGGCCGTCGCCATCGCCCGATCACAGCACCTGCTCTGGCGCTGTGCCGACGCGACCGCCGCCATCGACGCCCTCTGCGACCCACGCGCGAGCGAGCTCACCGAACTGCACGCGATCCGCGCCCGCATGCTCGCCACCGTCGGCCAACCGTCTGCAGCGATCGCCGAGGGCGAGCCGCTCCGGCTCGATCCCGATCCCCGGGTCCGGATCCAGGCCGCGCTCGCCGTGGCGCACGCGCTGCGACGCATCGGTCGCCCCACCCGAGCGGTGGCGGTGCTCGACGACGCCCTGGCCAACGTGGAGGCGGTGACCGACACCGTGCTGTCGGTGAGCGGCCAGGTGCTCGGTGTCGCCAGGGTGCTGGCGATGGTGGAAGCGGGCCGCTGGACCGACGCGCTCGCCCATGCGGCGAGGGCGGTCTCGTACGCCGAGCGCTACGACGAGACCGCCGGCCGTGCCGTGGCGTTGGTCGTGCAGGCGGTCGCCCAGATCGAGTCGGGCGCCCCGGCGCTCGCGATCGCACCGCTCGCCGATGCCGTGGAGCTGCTCACCGAGCTGCACCAGCCCGGCGGGCTGCGGTGGGCGTTGAGCGCACGGGCCCTCGCCCACGGCCTGATGTCGGACGCCGCTGCGGCCCGACGCGACCTCGATCAACTCGACACGATCGGCCCCCACCCCGCCGACCTGTTCCCGTCGCTCGAACCGCGGGCGCGGGCCTGGGCGCTCGTCGCTGCCGCCGACCCGGAAGGCGGCCGTGCGAGTCTGCGGGCCGCGATCGAACGCTTCCGGGGCGAAGGTGCGCTCGGTCCCGCCTGGACGTGCGCCCACGACCTGCTGTCGCTCGACCAGCCGAACGACCTGCTCGAGATGACCCCGATGCCCGACGAGCCGCTGAGCGGGCTCCGAGCGCGCCACGCCGCCGCCGTGCAGCACCGCGACGTCGGCGAACTCGAGGCGCTGACCGACACCTTCGAGTGGTTGGGAGCGCTCCGCTGGGCCGCCGAGTGTGCCGCCGCACGTTCGAGGGCCGCGACTCGTGCGGGCACGCGAGAGCACGCCCGCCGCTCGGGCGAACGCCTGAGCCAACTCCGGGCACGTTGCACCGGCCTCGACATCCCGGCCGTCGCCGCCGGTCGCCTGCTCTCGCTCAGCGTCCGCGAGCGGGAGGTCGCGCTGCTCGCCGCCCGTGGGTTGTCGAGCCGGGAGATCGCCGACCGGCTGGGTGTGTCCGCGCGAACGGTCGACAACCACCTGGCCCGCTGCTTCGACAAGCTCGGCACCCGGTCGCGGGCCGAGCTCGGCACCGTCCTGAACGGCTGACGCGACGCACCGCGCGCCCGCCGCGCCGAGTGTCGAGATCCCGACGAGCGGGCCTGACGAACTCCTGACCAGGGCATCGGCGTGTGGCAAGCTGCCCCCGTGGACGATCTCGTCGGGCGGCAAGCCGAGTTCGCAGCCATCGGGGCAGCCCTGCGCCGCCCCGATCTCGCGGGCGCGCTGTTCATCGGCGACGCAGGCGTCGGCAAGTCCCACCTGCTCCATGCCACGCTGCGCCATGCCGAGGAGGCCGGGTTCGTCACCGTCTCGATCACGGGCACGCGGGCATTGGGCGACATCCCGCTCGCGGCGTTCGCCGCGCTGTTGCCGGATCGACCGGCCGGCGACGCGGGCGACCTCGTGCAGATCCGTCGGGCGCTGCAGGAACGTGCCGGCAAACGGCCGCTGCTCCTCGGCCTCGACGACGCACACCTCCTCGACGAGGCCTCGGCCGCCCTCGCCCACCAGCTGGCGAACGACCTCACCGCGTTCGTGGTGGGCACGATCCGCGCCGGCGAGGCACCGCCGGAGGCGATCTCGTCGCTGATGAAGGAAGGCGTCGCGGTCCGCATCCCCGTCGAGCCCCTCGACGCCGCCGATCTGTCGACGTTCGCCCAGGTGATCCTCGGCCAGCCGGTGTCCGACGACGTCGCCGAACAGCTCTTCCTCCGGACGCTCGGCAACCCGCTGTTCGCGAAGGAACTGCTGCTCGAGGCCCGCTCGTCCGGCGTCATCGTCGACCGCAGCGGCGTCTTCCACGTCGACGGCGACCTGCCGGCGCCGTCCTCGCTCAGCCAGTTCGTCGACGCTCGACTGGCGGCGCTCGGCGACGTGCATCAGCGAGCGGTCTCGTTGGTCGCGATCGGTGGGCCGCTCGAGATCGAACTGTTGGAACAACTCGTCGATCTCGATGCACTGGTCGAGCTCGAGGGTGCCCGGCTGCTCACCGCCGACGAACACGACGACACGTTGATGGTCGGGTTCGTGCATCCGGTGTACGCCGACGCGGCGCGGCGCGCCGTCGGCCGACTCGCGGCGCGGCAGATGCTGCGCGAACTCGCCGACGCACTCGATCGACGCACGCCACGTCGACCGCAGGACGTGCTGCGCATCGCCACCTGGCGGCTCGACGGCGGCACGCTCGCCGACCCCTCGTTGCTCGCCGCAGCCACGCGGATCGCGTCGTCGCGCAACGACTTCGACCTCGCCGAACGGCTCGGCCGCGCCTGGTTCGACCAGGTCGCCGACACGCCCGACGGCCTACGCGCCGCCTGTCGCGTGGCATCCGCGTACATCGAGCAGGGCGAGTACGGCGAGGCGATCTCGATCCTCGCCGACCCGCGGGTTCGCCGCGAGGCGGCAGCGCCGATCGACCGCCTCCGCGGTGCCGTGATCGAGGGCGGGATGACGTTCTGGGCGTTCGGCAAGGTCGCCCCTGCGATCGAGATGCTCGACGCCGCGGCGGCCGAACTCGGCGCGGCCCACCCGCTCATCGATGCCGCCAAGGCCGCGATCTGGTCGGCGGCAGGCCGACCGAACGAGGCGCTCGCGCTGACCCCTCCCGGATCTCCCGCGGCGACGATGCCGGCCGGTGTCGCCTCCGACCTGCTCGCGCTCACCACCGCCGGCACTCCCGCCCTCGCGTTGGATCGCGTCGGCGACCATCCCGAGTTCGTCCACACCGGCGGCGCGATCGCCGCGGCGGCACATGCCTTCGCGCTGGTCGAGGCCGGTCGGCTCCGCGACGCGACCGAGTTCGCACTCGACGGGTGGGAGCGGGCCGAGCGCGCCCACGACCGCCACGGCTGCGTCGCCTGGGCGATCGCGCTCGGGTGGGTCGACCTCAACGCCGGTCGACGGCGGGCCGCCGAGCAGTGGTTCGATCGAGCCACGACGCTCGCCGAGCGGTCGGCGGCGGCCGTGCACGGCACGCGGTGGGCGCTGGGCGGCCTCCTGCTGTCCCGAGCCCAGGCCACCGACCTGTCGGGCGCCCTGCTCGTGCTCGACCGCCTCTCGGGCGTGCCGCCGCACGAGGCCCGCGCCCACGCCGACCTCGAGTTGCGTGGCCGGGCCTGGCTGCGGGCGATGCAGGGCGATGTCGATGGCGCCGTCCGCGAACTGCTCGACCACGCCGACGAGGCGACCGACCGCGGGCGCCACGCGTCGCGGGTGCGCTACCTGATCGACGTCGTCCGCCTGAACCACCCGAGCGAGGCGCTCGCCCACCTCGACTCGGTGCCGTGCGTCGTCGACGGCGAGCTCCTGCCCACCCTGATCGACGCCATCCGTGCCGCCGCGACCACCGATGCCGCCGGCATGGCCGCGGTCACCGACCGGCTCGCCGAGCACGGCTTCCTCGGCTACGCCGCCGAGGCGGCCACGGCGGCGTGGGCGATGGCGCGCAACACAAACGGTGAGACGCGTACGGTCGCGCAGTACGCCCGCCGGGCCCAGGAGCTGCGCGAGGGCACCGACGTCCACGTCACACCGATGCTCGCGCGGGCTCGGCTGGAGATCTCGCTCAGCCGTCGCGAACGGGAGATCGCCGAACTCGTGGCCGAGGGCCGCACGAGCCGTGAGGTCGCCGACGAGTTGATCATCGGCGTACGCACCGTCGAGAGCCATCTCGCCCGGGTGTACGTCAAGCTCGGCGTCCGGTCGCGCACCGAACTCGCCGATGCGCTGGGCCTGCTGGGGGCGCCGACATGAGGACCCTGTTCGACCGGCTCGGCGGACGCAGCGCGATCGCTGCCGTCGTCGACGACTTCTACGACCGGCTCACCCGCGACCCGCGTGTGCTCCACCAGTTCGCCGAGGAGCGCCTGCCGAGCCTGCGCGCCGCTCAGGTGGCCTGGCTCACGACGGCGTTCGGTGGTGCACCGGGGCGACCGATCGCCGATCTGGCAGCAGCCCACCGCGACCTCGACATCACCGACGACCAGGTGTCCGCGGTGCTCGGCCATCTGGAGGCCGCCCTGAGCGACACCGGTGTGGAGCCGGAGCTGCAGCGTCAGGCGATGTCGATCGTCGCGAGGCTGTGGTTCGCCCGGGTGTTCTGACGCCGCCGTGGCTCAGCGAGGATCGGCCAGCGGTCGGCCGACCGGCAGCTGACGGTCAGCAAGGGACGTTGATGACCAGGCCCACGTAGAACGAGCTGTAGCCCTTCGTCGCCGAGTTGGCGGAGTTGAGCTTGCCCACCGTGGTGTCGAGCTTGGTGGCCACGAGCCCCGGGTAGTCGCCCTCTGCCACCGTGTACTCGCCGCAGGCGGAGCCCGGGGCCTCGGTGGTGGTCGTGGTGGTGGCGACGGTGGTCTCGGGCGCTGCCGTGGTGGGCGCGACCGGGGCGCCGACGATCGTGGTGGTGGGGATGCCCGGATCGGGCGGCACACCGGGCACCGTGGCACCGGCGGGAATGAGGATGGTCTGGCCGACGCCGGGCCACTCGGGAACGATGCCGTTGTCCTGCAGCGTCCACCCGTTGAGGGTCATCAGATCCTCGAACTTCACCTTCCACTTGTTCGCGACCGTCGACGGGTAGTCGCCCTCGAGGATCACGTACTCGGTCTGGAACTGCAGGATCGATCCCGGCGCGTCGGGCGCGGTGGTGACGGGCACGTTGGTGCTCGGCGCCGGCGCGATCGTCACGTAGTTGGTCGCGCCGACCCGCACCGTGGAGGTGTTGGTGGCGGCCTCTTCGGTTCCGCACGACACCAGTCCCAGCGAGGTCGCCGCGACGACCAGCCCAATACCCACGAACATCGACTTCACGGGTGTGCAGGCTACGCCGCGTGGCTACACAAGTGGTCGCGCGGTGGGTGCGATCGGTGCGGGCAGCGAGGTGTCGCCCATCAGCCAGCGGTCGACGTTGGAGGCGCAGGCACGTCCTTCGGCGATCGCCCAGACGATCAGACTCTGGCCGCGACCCATGTCGCCGGCGACGAACACGCCCGGCACGTTGGTCTGGAAGTCGTCACCTCGGGCGATGTTGCCGCGCTGGTCGAGCGCGACGCCCAGCTGGTCGAGCCAGCCGCCCTTCTCCGGGCCGACGAAGCCCATCGCCAGGAACACGAAGTCGGCCGGGAGTTCGCGGTCGGACCCTTCGACCTTCTCGAACCTGCCGTTCACCATCTGCACTTCGTGGATCAGCAGCGCACGAACGTTGCCGTTGCCGTCGTCGACGAAGCGCTCGGTGTTCACGCTGTAGATGCGCTCGCCGCCCTCTTCGTGGGCGGAGGTGACCTTGTAGGTGAACGCGAACGTGGGCCACGGGTTGCCCGGTGCTCGGGTGTCGCTCGGGCGGGGCATGATCTCGAGCTGGGTGACGCTCGCCGCGCCCTGACGATGGGCGGTGCCGAGGCAGTCGGCGCCGGTGTCGCCACCACCGATGATGACCACGTGCTTGCCGGCGACGTCGATCGGCGAGTGCTCGAGGTCGCCCTCCTGCACCTGGTTCGCGTACGGCAGGTACTCCATCGCCTGATGGATGCCGCGCAGTTCGCGGCCGGGCACCGGGAGGTCGCGCCACGCGGTCGCGCCCGCGGCGAGCACGATCGCGTCGTACGACGCGAGGAGCACCTCGATGTCGACGTTCTCCCCCACCGTGGCGTTGGTGCGGAACTCGGTGCCCTCGGCCTCCATCTGCGCGAGGCGACGGTCGAGGTGACGTTTCTCCATCTTGAACTCGGGGATGCCGTAGCGCAGGAGACCGCCGATGCGGTCGGCGCGCTCGAGCACGATCACCTCGTGGCCGGCGCGGGTGAGCTGCTGCGCGGCGGCGAGACCCGCCGGGCCGGAACCGATCACCACGAGTCGCTTGCCGGTGCGGACGGTGGGCTTCTGCGGGAGCACCCACCCTTCGTCCCATGCCCGGTCGATGATCTCGACCTCGACCTGCTTGATCGAGACCGGATCGCTGTTGATGCCGAGCACGCATGCCGACTCGCACGGTGCCGGGCACAAGCGGCCGGTGAACTCGGGGAAGTTGTTCGTCGCGTGCAGCCGGTCGATCGCGTCGCGCCAGTGCTCGCGGTACACGAGATCGTTCCAGTCGGGGATCAGGTTGCCGAGCGGGCAACCGTTGTTGCAGAACGGGATGCCGCAGTCCATGCAGCGGCCGGCCTGCAGCTTGAGCGTGTCCGCCGGGAAGTCCTCGTAGACCTCCTTCCAGTCACGCAGTCGCACCGGCACCGGCCGACGCGAGGGGGTGGCGCGCTGCCACTTCAGGAACCCGGTCACTTCACCCACGGCTGGCCTCCATCACGCGCTCCAACGTCGCTGCCTCGTCGAGCCCCTCGGACTCGGCGTCCTTCATCACCTTCAGCACCCGGGCGTAGTCGCGGGGCATCACCATGCGGAACTCGCCGACCGCTGCGTCCCACCGGCCGAGCAACGCCGTGCCGACGGCCGAGTCGGTCCACTGCACGTGGCGCTCGACGATGCCGCGCAGCTCGGCGACGTGCTCGTCGCCGAGCGGCAGCAGATCGACCATCTCCCGGTTGAGCTTCGCGGCGAACACCTCGCCCGGGTCGTGCACGTAGGCGATGCCGCCGCTCATGCCCGCACCGAAGTTGCGTCCCGTCGCACCCAGCACCACCACGCGACCACCGGTCATGTACTCGCAGGCGTGGTCGCCCACGCCTTCGACGACGGCGGTGGCACCCGAGTTGCGGACGCAGAACCGCTCGCCCACCACACCGCGGAGGAAGATCTCGCCGCCGGTGGCGCCGTAGCCGATGACGTTGCCGGCGATGACGTTGTCCTCGGCCGGGAACGTCGCGTCACGGTCGGGACGCACCACGACGCGGCCACCGGAGAGACCCTTGCCCACGTAGTCGTTGGTGTCACCTTCGAGTTCGAGGGTGATACCGGCGGGCACGAAGGCGCCCAGGCTCTGTCCGGCCGACCCGCGGAACTTCACGCGGATCGTGTCATCGGGCAGACCAGCGCCACCATGGCGCTTGGTGACGGCGTTGCCGAGCATCGTGCCGACGGTGCGGTTCACGTTGCGGATCGGCAGACCGATCTCCACGCGCTCGCCACGATCGATCGCCGCAGCGGCCCGCTCGATGAGCACCTGATCGAGCGCCTCGTCGAGACCGTGGTCCTGACCGACGCTGTTCACCAGGGTCTGGCCGTAGGGGTTCTGCGGCGTCGCCAGGATCGGCGAGATGTCGAGCCCCTTTGCCTTCCAGTGTTTGATCGCCGCCTTGGTGTCGAGCACCTCGACGTGGCCGATCATCTCGGCGAGCGTGCGGAAGCCGAGCTTGGCCATCCACTCGCGCACCTCTTCGGCGATGTACTCCATGAAGTTCACGACGAACTCGGGCTTGCCGCTGAACTTGGCGCGCAGCTCGGGGTTCTGCGTCGCGACGCCCACGGGGCAGGTGTCGAGGTGGCAGACACGCATCATCACGCAACCGCTCACGACGAGCGGTGCGGTGGCGAAGCCGAACTCCTCGGCGCCGAGCAGCGCGGCGATCACGACGTCGCGGCCGGTCTTCATCTGACCGTCGGCCTGCACGACGATGCGGTCGCGGAGGCCGTTGAGCAGCAGTGTCTGCTGTGTCTCGGCGAGTCCGAGCTCCCACGGTGCGCCGGCGTGCTTGAGCGATGTGAGCGGCGAGGCACCGGTGCCACCGTCGTGGCCGCTGATCAGCACCACGTCGGCCTTGGCCTTGCTCACACCGGCAGCGACCGTGCCGACGCCCACCTCTGCCACCAGCTTCACGTGGACGCGGGCCGACGGGTTGGAGTTCTTCAGGTCGTGGATGAGCTGCTTGAGGTCCTCGATCGAATAGATGTCGTGGTGCGGCGGCGGGCTGATGAGGCCGACGCCGGGCGTGGAGTGCCGGGTCTTGGCCACCCACGGGTACACCTTGTGGCCGGGCAGCTGGCCGCCCTCGCCGGGCTTGGCACCCTGGGCCATCTTGATCTGCAGGTCGTCGGCGTTGACCAGGTACTCGCTCGTGACGCCGAAGCGACCGCTGGCCACCTGCTTGATCGCGCTGCGCCGGGTGGGGTCGTACAGGCGCTCGGCGTCCTCGCCACCCTCGCCGGTGTTGCTCTTGCCGCCGATGGAGTTCATCGCGACCGCGAGGGTCTCGTGGGCCTCCATGCTGATCGAGCCGTAGCTCATCGCACCGGTGCTGAACCGCTTGACGATCTCGCTGACCGGCTCGACCTCGTCGATCGACACGGACGGGCGCACCCCCTCCTGCAGTTCGAACAGGCCGCGCAGGGTGGCCAGGTGCTTCGACTGGTCGTCGACCAGCGCCGTGTACTCCTTGAACACGTCGTACCGCTTGGCGCGGGTGGCGTGCTGCAGCTTGAACACGGTCTCGGGGTTGAACAGGTGCACCTCGCCCTCGCGGCGCCACTGGTACTCGCCGCCGAGCTCGAGCTTGCGGTGGGCTCGCTCGGTGGGTCGGCTGGGGTGTGCGCTGCGATGGCGCTCGGCGACCTCGCGGGCCACGTCGTCGAGGCTGATGCCACCGAGACGGCTGACCGTGCCGGTGAAGTACTCGTCGACCAGGTCGCGACCGAGGCCGATCGCTTCGAAGATCTGCGCACCGGTGTAGCTCGCGACGGTGCTGACGCCCATCTTGCTCATCACCTTGAGCACACCCTTGCCGGCGGCCTTGATGTAGTTCTTGACGGCCTTCTTCGGGTCGAGCCCGCCCAGGTTGTGCAGGTCCTGGGCGATCATGTCCTCGATGCTCTCGAAGGCGAGGTACGGGTTGATCGCACCCGCGCCATAGCCGACGAGCAGCGCCATGTGGTGCACTTCGCGGGCGTCGCCGCACTCGACGATGAGGCCGACCTTGGTGCGCTTCTTCTCGCGGATCAGGTGGTGGTGCACGGCCGAGGTGAGCAGGAGGCTCGGGATCGGGGCGTACACCGAGTCGCTGTTGCGGTCGCTGAGCACGACCACGCGGGCGCCGTCGTCGATGGCCTTGCTCACCTTCGAGCGCACGGCATCGAGCGCCCGCTGCATGGCGAGACCACCGCCGGACACCCGGTACAGGCCGCTGATCTCGACGGCGCGCAGCTCGGGGTACTGGCCGTCGTCGTCGATGTGGATGATCTTGGCCAGGTCGTCGTTGTCGATGATCGGGAACGGCAGCGCGAGCTGACGGCAGCTCTCGGGACCGGGCTGGAGCAGGTTGGCCTCGGGGCCGACGGAGCTGCTGACGGCGGTGACGACCTCTTCGCGGATCGCGTCGAGCGGCGGGTTCGTGACCTGGGCGAACAACTGCTGGAAGTAGTCGAACAGCAGGCGGCTGCGCTCGCTGAGCACGGCGATCGGGGTGTCGGTGCCCATCGAGCCGAGCGGCTCCATGCCGTTGGCGGCCATCGGGGCGACGATGAGCTTGAGCTCCTCGTGGGAGTAGCCGAACATCTGCTGGCGACGCAGCACGCTGTCGTGGCTGAACACGACGTGCTCGCGACCGGGGAGTTCGTCGAGCTCGGTGATGCCGTCGTGCAGCCACTGGGCATAGGGCTGGGCGGCGGCGAGCGAGCGCTTGATCTCCTCGTCGTCGACGATGCGGCCCTGCTCGGTGTCGACCAGGAACATGCGGCCGGGCTGCAGGCGGCCCTTGCGGACGACCTTCGACTGCGGCACGTCGATGACGCCGACCTCGCTGGCGAGCACGACGAGGTCGTCGTCGGTGACCCAGTAGCGGCTGGGGCGCAGGCCGTTGCGGTCGAGGACGGCGCCGATGACGGTGCCGTCGGTGAACGACACGCATGCCGGGCCGTCCCACGGCTCCATCAGCGAGGCGTGGAACCGGTAGAACGCGCGCTTGTCGGCGTCCATCGTGTCGTGGTTCTCCCACGCCTCGGGGATCATCATCAGCATCGCGTGCGGCAGGCTGCGGCCGCCGAGGTGCAACAGCTCGAGCACCTCGTCGAAGCTGGCCGAGTCACTGCCGCCCGGGGTGCAGATCGGGAAGGCTCGCTCGAGGCCGGGCAGGAAGTCGCTGTGGAGCATCGCCTCGCGGGTGCGCATCCAGTTGCGGTTGCCCTGGACCGTGTTGATCTCACCGTTGTGGGCGATGTAGCGGTACGGGTGTGCGAGCGGCCAGCTCGGGAACGTGTTCGTGCTGAACCGGCTGTGCACGAGGGCGAGCGCGCTCTCGACGCGCTCGTCGTCGAGGTCGGGGAAGAACTCGGCGAGCTGCGGCGTGGTGAACATGCCCTTGTAGACGAGGGTGCGGCTGCTCAACGACGGGAAGAACGTGCTCTGCTCGGGCGCCAGTTCGTGCTCGACGCGCTTGCGGGCGATGAACACCCGTCGATCGAGGTCGATCCCGGCGGCGCCGGCGGGATCCGCGATGAACAGCTGCTTGAAGCCGGGCATCACCGAACGCGACGTGGTGCCGAGGCAGTCGGGCCGGATCGGCACCTCGCGCCAGCCGAGCACGGTGAGGCCCTCTTCGACGATGATCGTCTCGATCGAGCTCTGGGCCTTCTCGGCATCGGGGGCATCGGCCGGGAGGAACGCGAGCCCGACGGCGTAGTGGCCGGCGGCGGGCAGTTCGAAGCCGACGACGGACCGCAGGAACACGTCGGGCACCTGGATGAGGATGCCCGCACCGTCACCGGAGTCGGCCTCGGCGCCGGTGGCGCCGCGGTGCTCCATGTTGCAGAGGGCGCTCATGCCGAGCTCGACGATCGAGCGGCTGCGGATGCCCTTGATGTTCGCGACGAACGAGACGCCACAGGCATCGTGTTCGAAGCGCGGGTCGTAGAGACCCGACGGCGGGGGAAGATCGGAACGCATGTGTTGTCGGCTCCACAGAAGTCATCGCCGCGAGCGGCGAACGGGCTGGAGTGGCGCACGAGACAACGCTGGCTCGAACGGTCACGGGAATGTTACGCACGCGTGCGCCACCCCGCCAACCCATTCGGGCCGCCTCTCCCACCGTGGCCAGGTGCCCACACCACCAGGCTCGGGGATGCCGATCGGATCGCGGCCGTTCCGCGCCGAGTTGTGGTCGTCTGACGACCACAACTCAGCACAGAAGGGGCCGGCGGCGGTCGATCACGAGACGGAGCTCGGCCTCGATGTCGTCCATGTCGTCGAGGTCGCTCCACCACACCTCGACGATCTCCCAACCGAGCGCTCGCAGCCGCCGCTTCCGCCGTGCGTCAGCGGCGCGGGCCGTGGGGGTGGCGTGCCACCGC
>JBILUM010000342.1:0-4047 GCA_044370995.1 Ilumatobacteraceae bacterium
CGATCCCGCCGACCCGGGCGACCCGGGCGACCCGGGCGACCCGTTCGCGGAGATCGACGAGGTCATCGCCGCGATCGCGCGCGGCGAGATGGTCGTCATGGTCGACGACGAGGACCGCGAGAACGAGGGCGATCTGATCATGGCGGCCGAGCACGCCACCGCCGAGCAGCTCGCGTTCATCATCCGCCACAGCAGCGGTGTCGTGTGCGCTCCGATCACCGGCGCCCGCTGCGACGACCTGCGTCTGCCGCTGATGGTGGAGCAGAACACCGAGAGCCACCGGACTGCCTTCACTGACACCGTCGATCTCATCGAGGGCACCTCGACGGGCATCTCCGCAGCCGACCGCGCCGCCACGCTGCGCGCCCTCGCCGACCCCGACCGCACCCACACCCACTTCGCACGCCCTGGGCACATCTTCCCGCTCCGGGCCCGGGAAGGTGGCGTCCTCAAGCGGGCGGGCCACACCGAGGCGGCCGTCGACCTCGCACGCCTCGCAGGATGTGCACCGGTCGGGGTGATCTGCGAGATCACCAACGACGACGGCACGATGTCGCGGCTGCCCGAGCTGCGCCGGTTCTGCGCCGAACACGGACTGCTGCTGTCGTCGATCGCGAAGCTCATCGAGTACCGGCGCCACCACGAGAAGCTCGTCACCCGAATGGGATCGGCGACCGTGCCCACCGAATGGGGCAACTTCGACTGCGTCGCGTACCGCAGCGAGCTCGACGGTGTCGAACACCTCGCCTTCGTCCGGGGTGACGTCGCCGACGGGGAGCCAGTGCTGGTGCGGGTCCACAGCGAGTGCCTCACGGGTGACGTGTTCGGCTCGCGTCGGTGCGACTGTGGACCACAGCTGACGTCAGCGATGGCGCGCATCGCCGACGAGGACCGCGGGGTCGTCGTCTACCTGCGCGGCCACGAGGGGCGCGGGATCGGCATCGCCCACAAGATCCGGGCCTACTCCCTCCAGGACGAAGGCCTCGACACCGTCGAAGCGAACCTCCGGCTCGGCCTGCCGGTCGACAGCCGCGAGTACGGCATCGGTGCACAGATCCTCACCGACCTCGGTGTGGGCGACCTCCGCCTCATGACCAACAACCCTGCGAAGTACGGCGGGCTCGACGGGTACGGGCTGCGCGTCGTCGAGCGGGTGGCGATGCCCACCATCACCACCCCGGAGAACGTGACCTACCTGCGCACCAAGCGCGACCGGCTCGGGCATCTGCTCGACCTCGACGACCCGTCCAGCACCACCGACCCGACCACCGACCCGACCACCGACCCCATCGCGCGAGGAGCACACGCATGAACGAACACGAAGGAAGCCTGAACGGAGCCGGACTCCGGATCGGCATCGTCTGCAGCCGATTCAACGAGTTCGTCGTCGAGTCGTTGCTCGCCGGGGCCCGGCGGGGTCTGCGTCGCCATGGTGTCGCCGATGACGACGTCGTCGTCGCCTGGGTGCCCGGCGCCTACGAGATCCCACTCGCCGCGAAGGTGATGGCCGAGACCGGCCGCTACGACGCGGTGGTCACCCTCGGGGCCGTGATCCGTGGGGCGACGGCGCACTTCGAGTACGTGGCAGGCCCGTGCGCGTCCACCCTGGCAGGCATTCAGGTCGACACGGGTGTCCCGGTGATGTTCGGCGTGCTCACGGTCGACACGATCGAGCAGGCGATCGAACGCGCCGGCACCAAGGCGGGCAACAAGGGCGAGGAGGTCGCTCTCGGCGCGATCGAGATGGCCACGCTCCTGCAGGGGTTGCGGGCCGACGCCGCGGCCGATTGACTCCGGCCACCCCACCGCCGGACCGATCCAGCGGGGGCCAAGGAGCACCATGCGGTCCACGACCCGAGTGCTCGTCGCGGTCACGAGCGTCCTGACCGTCCTCTTGCCGGAGCTGCCCGGCCCCTCATCGGTCGCCGCCGATTCCGGCTCCGCCGGTGCGGATCTGGTCTTCTTCGAACAGGTGATGTTCCACACCGGCATCTCGGAGTTCTCACGGGTTGCCGACCGCGGCAACCCATGGTTCGACTGGAGCACCGACTGGTGCTCGGCTCCCCTGGTCGGGTCGACGGGGCGTTCGTTCGACTTCCGAGCGCCGTGCCGTCGACACGACTTCGGCTATCGCAATCTCCAACTGATGGAACGTCGCTACGGATCAGGCGCCACCTTCTGGAACGCCGCCGGTCGCCAACGAGTCGATCGCCAACTGCAGGCCGACATGAACGAACACTGCCGGTCGCGGCGGTGGAGCGAACGCTCCACCTGCCTCGCGTGGGCCCACACGTTCTTCGCCGCGGTGCGCGTGGCTGGCGGCCCCTGAGTCAGGGCATCGGATCGCCCGATCACCAGGCCGACGGCTCCGGCTCGTCCACACCATGGGCGAGCCGGAGCAGTTGGTGCAGCATCCGCGCCGTGGCACCCCAGACGGTCTCGTCCTCGAGCTCGAAGAAATGGATCGGCCGTTCGAGGTCGCCGATCCCCCACCACTCCTCGCGGTAGGTGTTGGCTTGGGTCAACTCGGCCAACGGCACCCAGATGATCCGATCGACCTCGGCCGCGTGGGGCTGCAACGCAGGGCGCGACGCGACGGTGGCCACGACGGGCACGATGTAGCTGTTGCTCACCACCGTCGACAGATGGTCGAGCTCGCCACGCACCTCGACCAGCGACGGCTGCAGGGCGACCTCCTCCCACGCTTCGCGCAGGGCCGCCCCGACCGCGGTCTCGCCCTGTTCCATCCTCCCTCCCGGGAAGCTGATCTCGCCCTTGTGGTTGCGAAGGTGCTGGGCCCGTTTCGTGAACAGCACCTCGGCACCGTCGGCGCCGTCGTGGAGCACGATCAGCACGGCGGAGTTGCGAGCTCCCGGAAACGGTGGTGCCAGCCGCGCCGGCGCACGCTCGCGGAGCACTCCCAACAAGGTGTCGAGCCGGGCGTTGCCACCGGCAGCACCCGTCCAGGGAGCGGCTCCACCGAGGCGCCAACGATCGGGGCGAGGGATGTGCTGCGCGCCTCCCCGGCGACCGGGGACGTCGGCGGTCACGGCAGGTCGTGCTGGTGGTGCTGAACGAGCGGCGCGCCCGGACCGGGGATCAGTCGGCCGCCGGGGACGACGGCGTCCAACCGCTGTCGCGCAGTTCGGCCAGCACGAGATGGAGCCCGGCGGTCTTCAGCTTCGAGAGCACCTTGCCGGGTGTCTCGGCACCGGTCTCCCAGTCGTCCCACGCGGCGATGAGCTTGTTGAGGTCGGGTGCGGGAATGTCGAACGCCATGACGCCCGAGGCTATCCGTCAAGATCGTCAGGACTTCTTCCGCCGCCTGACGGCATTGATGCCGTCGCCCACCAGACGGCCGGCGCGCTGTCCGATCTCGGTGCTGCGGCCGCCTTCGGACACCATCGCAGCGCGACCTTGCTTCTCCGCGAAGCTGCTCTGCCACCACACGAACGCCAGGACCGCAGCGATGCCGACCATCACGATCCTGGCACCGGCATCGACGGCGATCCACGGCTGCGCGGCGAGCGCGACGATCGCCGCGATCACGACCAGGTCGATCACACGATGGGTGGCCCGGCTCACGACGCGGAACGCCGACAGCGCGCCGTCGCGGACCGTGCATGCGTTCGCCAGCACCAGCAGCCCGGCGATCGCAGGCACCGCAGGATCCGGGCTCTGCAGCCCTTGGGCCACGAGCACGCCACCGAGGATGTACTCGACCAACTGGTGCATCCAGAACGGTCGCTTGCCAGTGCTCGACGTCACGGGCCGCAGGCTACTGCCGGGTGCCGAGTGCATGGCCGACGTTCCGGGTCGAGGTCAGTTCCGGGTCGAGGTCAGTTCCGGGTCGAGGTCAGTTCCGGGTCGAGGTCAGTTCCGGGTCGAGGTCGGTTCCGGCGCTCGAGGAGGCGCAGCGCAGTCACCGACGAACCGAAGCGTTCGGACACGAGCGCGAGCGAGGTGGCGGAGCCGTCGGGCGCAACAGCTCCACCGCCGGGCGCGAGCAACGCCACGATGCTGCCGAGCGCGAGTGTGAGCGGAACG
>JBILUM010000343.1:0-4046 GCA_044370995.1 Ilumatobacteraceae bacterium
TGTGCCCGGCACACCACGAAGTCGCCGTCCATGATGCCGACGTTGATCATCGAGTCGCCGCGGACGCGGAGCATGAACAGTTCGCCGGCACCGGTGAAGTCCTCGGGCAGCGGGAACAGTTCCTCGACGTTCTCCTGGGCGAGCACGTCGGTGCCGGCGGCCACGTCGCCGACGAGGGGGACGTGGCGGACCGGGCGGCGTTCGATCGCCGCGCCCGACGACGGGTCGTAGCGGACCTCGAGCGCTCGCGGCTTCGTGGGGTCGCGGCGCAGGAAGCCCATCTTCTCGAGCGATGCCAGGTGGCTGTGCACGGTGGAGGGGGAGGTGAGACCGACGGACTCACCGATCTCGCGGACGCTCGGCGGATAGCCCCGCTCGCGCATGCTCGTCTCGATGACATCGAGGATGCCCTTCTGACGTGCGGTGAGGGTGGTGGAGATCGCGTCGGCCATGAGGGCAAGCGTACGCGTGTTCGCCGTCGAGGTCAAACATCTGTTCGTGCAACAGGTGTTCGATTTTCTGGTGGCGAGGTGTTGACGAACGAGTGTTCGCTCGACATACTGACGAACGTCCGTTCGGGAACACCCGTTCGGTCCGGTTCTCCCGGAAGGGTCCATCATGTCGGCAGTCACGGCGTCCCTCGCCCCCCGCTCCACCGCTCGTCACCATCACCGCATCGATCGGCGCAGCGCGTCGGTCGGTGTGCGCGGCGCACGAGCGATGGCGCAACTGCCCACCCGGTACACCGTCCCGGCCAGCGTCCTCCCCAGTCGTTCCACGTTCGTCCGCCGCCGCGTCGGCGCGGTGGTGTTCGTCGTGGCGCTGGTGCTGTCCGTCGGCTCGGTGGCCCAGCGTGGTCTGGCCGACCGCGGCGGCGAACCTGCCTCCGTCGTCGCGGTCGGCCGAGCCACCGATGGTCTCGCCGGCTATGCACCCACCTATGTCGTCCGTCCGGGTGACACGATGTGGGGCATCGCGGAGCGCCTGTACCCAGGTTCCGACATCGGCCGGATCGTCGATGCGCTGGTCTCGCTGAACGGTGGTGCCGCGATCGAGGCGGGTCAAACGCTCAACCTGCCGTGATCCGCTCCGCTAGCGTGGCGGCCGATGCGATGCCCCCGTTGCCACCTCGACGACACCAAGGTGATCGATTCGCGTGAGGCGGACGAGGGCGCAGCCATCCGCCGGCGCCGTTCCTGCACCGGGTGCACCCACCGATTCACCACCTACGAGCGCCTCGAAGAGGTGCCGATGGTGGTCGTGAAGTCCAACGGCACCCGCCAGCCGTTCGATCGGCTCAAGATCGTCCGCGGGGTCACCGCGGCCGGCAAGGGGCGTCCCGTCACGGCCGATCAGATCGATCAGCTCGCCGAAGAGGTCGAGGACGAGCTGCGCTTCGCCGAGGGCGACCTCACCAGCGAACGCGTCGGTCGCGCCGTGCTCGAGCGCCTGCGCCATCTCGACGAGGTGCTCTATCTCCGCTTCGCGAGCGTCTACAAGGGCTTCGACGCGGCGTCCGATTTCCAGCGAGAGCTGTCGCTGCTGAAGAAGCTGCAGAAGGCCTGACGGCCACCTGACTGCCACCTGACGACTCCCACGGGTGGGTCGGCCCCGTCTCAGCGGCGGCGCACGTAGCGGGTGAACAGGAAGCCGTTGTCCTCGAGCAGGTGGGCGAGGTCCATGCGGTGCAGCAGCGCCGGGGCGCCGGCGGTGAGGCGGGGCCCGTCACCGCCGCTGATCACGGGCGAGATGGTGAGGTTCAACTCGTCGATCAGGTCGGCCTCGGCCAGTGCGGCGTTGAGCGCTGCGCCGCCTTCGGCCTGCACGAAGTCGGCCTGCATCGCCTCGCCCAGGCGGGCGAGCGCACCTGCCAGGTCGAGCGAGCCGATGCCTGCCCGCACGGTGTCGACGGGGAGGTCAGGTGCGGTCTCGGGGACGATCACGAAGCCGGCGCCGCTGGTGAACAGGTCGCTCGCGTAGTCGATGCCCTCGCCGCTGCGCGAGACGACGCCGACGCGCTGGCCGGGCTTGCTCGGCTTGCCGTAGCCCTCGATACGGACGGTCGCGGCGCCGACGACGATGACGTCAGCGAGCCGGCGCAGCCCGAGGAGCACCTCGGTGTCGGCCGGGCTCGACAGGGCGCGTGAGTTGTCGTCGACCACCGTCGATCCGTCGAGGCCCGACACCATGCACAACCCGAGCCATGGGCGATCGGCGGGTCGGGGCCGGGTGACGCCGTAGGCCTCGGCCACGGTGACGTGGTCGACCGGTTGGGGCAGCAGTCGGCGCATGGGTGCGATGATGGCAGCCATGGGGACGACACGCGACATCATGCACGGCGGCACGGGCGGTGACACCGATCACGGATCGGGGACCCGAACCGCCTACCGGACCTGTCCGCTCTGCGAGGCGGGCTGCGGGTTGGAGATCACCGTGAAGCGCTCGACCGACGGGGCGGAGCACGTGACGCGCATCCGCGGCGATCGCGACGACGTGTTCAGCAAGGGGTTCCTGTGCCCGAAGGGGTCGACGTTGAAGCAGTTGCACGACGACCCCGACCGGCTCCGTCGACCGCTGGTGAAGCGCGATGGCGTCCATGTCGAGGTCGAGTGGGCCGAAGCCTGGGCCGAGGTCGAGCGTGGGCTGCTCGGTGTGATCGAGCGCCACGGGCGTGAGTCGATCGGTGTGTACATCGGTAACCCGAACGCGCACAACCTCGCTGGGATGACCTACGGCCGCACGGTGATGCATTCGCTCGGTACCCGGAGCATCTTCTCGGCGTCCACCGTCGACCAGATGCCCCGCCAGGTGGCTGCGGCGTACGTCTTCGGCGGCGGCGCCACGGTGCCCGTCCCCGACCTCGACCGCACCGACCATCTCGTGATCCTCGGCGCGAATCCGTACGCCTCGAACGGCAGCCTGTGCACCGCGCCGGACTTCCCGGGCCGCATCGAGGCGATCCGCGCCCGCGGCGGCAAGCTCGTCGTGGTCGACCCGCGGCGCAGCCGTACGGCCGAGGAGGCCGACGAGTGGCTCGCGATCCGGCCCGGCACCGACGCCTTGTTCCTGGCCTCGATGGTGCAGGTGATCGCGGCCGAGGGGCTCGTGCGCATCCCGACGCACCTGGTCGGGCACGTGCGCGGGCTCGACGAGGTGCTGGCGGCCTGTGCGTCGTTCACCCCCGAATCCGTCGCGTCGGCGACCGGTCTGTCGCCCGAGGTGATCCGCCGCAGCGCACGCGAACTCGTCGCCGCCGACCGTGCTGCGGTGTACGGCCGCATCGGCACGACGACGACCGAGTTCGGCACGACGGCCTCGTGGCTCATCGACGTCGTCAACCTGGTCGCGGGCAACCTCGACGTGGTCGGCGGCTCGATGTTCGCGACGCCCGTGGCGTCCCGGCCGCCGAAGCCGGGTGCCGGTCCGGGCTTCAAGGTGGGTCGCGGCCACAGCCGCGTCCGGTCGTTCCCCGAGGTGATGGGGGAGTACCCGGCCGCGGCGATGGCCGAGGAGATCACCACGCCCGGCGCCGGGCAGCTGCGTGCGATGGTGACGATCGCCGGTAACCCGGTGCTGTCGACCCCGAACGCCGACCAGCTCGACGCCGCGTTCGGCGAGCTCGAGTTCATGGTGAGCGTCGACATCTACCTGAACGAGACGACCCGCCATGCGGACGTGATCCTGCCGAGCCCGTCCGCGTTGCAGAAGGGTCACTACGACATGCTCCTGCTGCAGTTCGCGGTGCGCAACGTGGCGAACTACAGCCCGCCGGTCCTGGCGCTCGACGACGGTCAGCCCGACGAGTGGGAGATCCTCGCCAAGCTCGCGCTCATCGCGCAGGGCCAGGGCGCCGACGCCGACGTGTCGGGTCTCGACGACCTCGTGATCGCGGGCATCGTCGCGTCGGCGGTGCGCGACGAGTATTCGGCGGTGTCCGGGCGTGATCCGCAGGAGCTGTTGGCGCTGCTGTCCGAGGACGGTCGGCGCGGCCCCGAGCGGCTGCTCGACCTCGCGCTGCAGACCGGCCCGTTCGGCGCCGCGTTCGG
>JBILUM010000344.1:0-4018 GCA_044370995.1 Ilumatobacteraceae bacterium
CTGCGCCGGCTCGTGGCGCACGGTCACGGGTTCCATCCCTTCGGACGTCCGACCGCCGAGGAGCGCGACCGGCTTCGTCGGGCCTGGGAGGCGGCCGGCCGCACCGAGCCGCTCGAGCTCGTCGGCGGCATCCGGGCCACGTTCCACGGCGCCGACGACGCGGCCGATCTCGACGTGGCACTGGCCGACGTGCCGCGGCTGCGCGCCGAGGGCTGGACGTCGGTGTGCTTCAAGCCCAACCACTTCACCGACGACCTCGACGAGGTGCCGGCCGTGTGCGAACGGGTGGTGACGGCGCTGGCCTGAACCGACCGGTTGGACGAGCGCCTCGGTCATTGGTCTAGAGTCCAGACCAATGACGACCGTGTTGACGAGCAACCGCACGTCGGAGGAGGTGGCGACCCACTTCCGCGACCTCATCCACAGCGGCGAGCTGGCGGTCGGCACGCGCCTGCCGCCGCAGCGGGAACTGGCGAAGTCGCTCGGCGTGAGCCGCCAGGCGGTCTTCGAAGGGCTCGCCGAGCTCGAGACCGAGGGCTACGTCGACACACTGCGCGGTGCCACCGGTGGCACGTTCGTCCGCGAGCTGCACCTCCCCGCCGAACGATGGTTGGAGCGGCTGCGCGAGAGCATCGACACGTTCGAGGACGTGCTCGACTTCCGCATCGGCGTCGAGCGCCAGATCGCATCGCTCGCGGCGCGACGACGCGACGACGCCGACCTCGACGCGATGCGTCAGGCCGTCGACGAGCTCGCCGCCTCCACGTCGCTCGCCGCCTACCGCTCCGCCGACGCAGCATTCCACCGCGCCCTCGGCCGCGCGGCTCGCAACGAGTTGCTCGAGCGAGCGGTCTTCGATGCCCGGGCGAGGCTCTTCTTTCCCGTCGACCAGCTCGACTACGAACCGACCACCAGCTCGACCGCCCGCGAGCACACGGCGATCCTGCGGGCGGTGCAGCGAGGTGATGCGGTCGCTGCGGCACGGGCGGTGACCGTTCACCTCGAGCACACGCGGGCGAAGCTCCACTCGATGCTCGCCACCACGGGGACCGGCCCGTCCGGCCCGACCGGCCCGACCGGCCCGTCCGTCTCACCAGCCACCAGCACCGTCCGGCGGACCAGCACCGGACGAACGAAGGGAACCTCATGATCATCAGCCACGAACACAAGGTCGCGTTGGTCACCGGCGCCGGATCGGGCATCGGCCGCGGCATCGCGCTGCGGCTCGCCGCCGACGGCGCAGCGGTGGCGTGCACCGACGTGAACCTCGACGGCGCCGCCGAGACCGTCCGTCTCGTCACCGAGGCCGGCGGACGGGCCGCGGCGCACGTGCTCGACGTTCGCGACCGGAGCCAGGTGGAGGCCGCGGTCGCCGCGACGGTCGCCGAGTTCGGCGGGTTGCACCTCGTGGTCAACAACGCCGGTGTGGTCACGATGAGCGACCTCGACCACCTCACCGACGACGAGTGGGACTTCGTCGTCGACGTGAACCTGAAGGGCCAGTTCATCGTCGCCCAGGTCGCGTCGCGGGCGATGACCGAGGGCGGTGCGATCGTCAACCTGTCGACCGTCGAGGCAGCCGTCGTCGTGAGCTCCTCCGGCCACTGCCAGCCGCACTACAACGCCTCCAAGGGTGGCGTGCCGATGCTCACCAAGGCGCTCGCCGTCGAGCTCGCCGCCAAGAACATCCGCGTCAACGCGGTGGCTCCCGGCCCGATCAACACCCGCTTCAGCGGTGGCGACATCACCGGTCCCGAGGCGATGGCGTTCATGAGCCAGCGACTGCTCGTGCCCCGCGTCGGCGAGCCCGAGGACGTGGCGAACGCCGTGTCGTTCCTGCTCTCCGACCAGGCGTCGTTCATCTCCGGCGCCCATCTCCCGGTCGACGGCGGCTGGTTGACGCGATGAGCACGTTCGAACCGCTCACGCTCGACGACCTCCGCGACGGCGGGTACGACACCGTCATCGTCTGTGCGCCCGACATGACCGGCCGCCTCGTGGGCAAGCGGCTCACGCCGAAGAAGTTCGACGAGTTCCGCGAGCGCGGCATCGCCCTCAGCTCGTGCACGTTCGGGTGGGACGTCGCCCAGGACATCGGCCTCGAGGTCCCCTACACCGGTTGGCACACGGGCTGGCGCGACTTCCTGCTGATCGCCGACATGGCCACCCTTCGCCCGGCGGCGTGGCTGCAGCGGACCGCGATCGTCCTCGCCGACATCGTCGAGGAGCACGACCGTTCGCCGGTCGAGATCGCGCCACGCCAGATCCTGCGCCGCCAGGTCGAGGCGCTCGCCGCCGACGGCCTCGCCGCCGACGTCGGCACCGAGCTCGAGTTCCACCTGTACCGCGACGGTCTCGACGACCTCCGGCGCCGCGGTTACCGCGACCGCACGCCGAGCACCATCTTCCACGCCGACTACACCGTGCAACAGGTGAACGCGTGGGAGCCCTTTTTCCAGCGCCTGCGCACCGCGCTCGACGACTCCGGCCTCGACGTGGAGATGAGCCAGGGCGAGTGGGGGCTCGGCCAGTGGGAGATCAACCTCACCTACGCCGATGCGCTCGACATGTGCGACCGGCACACGATCTTCAAGCTCGCCGTGAAGGACGTCGCTGCCCAGGCGGGCATGGCGGCGACGTTCATGCCGAAGCCGAACGCGGGCGAGGTCGGTTCGTCGTGCCACGTACACCTGTCGTTGCGCGACACGGCGGTGGGCGGGCATCCCTTCTTCGACCACGATGCGCCCGACCACATGTCGACGACCATGCGCCATGCGATCGGCGGCGTCCTCGAGCACGCCTCGCCGTTGATGGCCTGGTACGCGCCCACGATCAACTCGTACCGGCGCACGAACTCGAGCGACTTCGCGGGCCACGGTGCCACGTGGGCGTTCGACAACCGCACGGTGTCGTGCCGCGTGCTCGGCACGGGCGCCTCGTCGATGCGGCTCGAGTGGCGAGTGCCCGGCGCCGACGTGAATCCGTACCTCGCCGTCGCGGGCGTGATCGCATCGGTGCGCGACGGCATCGCCAACGGTGTCGACCCCGGACCGGCCCGCACCGGCGACGCCTACCAGCAGGACGCGAAACCGTTCCCGCAGCACCTCGGCCTCGCAGCCGAGGAGTTCCTCGCGAGCCCGTTCGTCACCGAGGCGTTCGGCACAGCGGTGGCCGAGCAGTACGGACTGACGGCTCGCTACGAGTGGACCCGGTTCCTCGACGCAGTGACCGACTGGGAGCTCGACCGCTACTTCGAAGTGATCTGACCGGATCACCGCCACTCCCCCGCCCCGCGACCCACAGCGACGAACCGGACACCAGGAGCACTCGACCATGACCGTCATCCCCCGCGCGCAGCTGCCCGAACAGGTCGACCGCATCGACGGCGAACTGCGCCGACCCACCGAGGTGCTCGACGGCGCATCGCTCTGCGACCCCTCGACCGGCGAGGTGCTCCAGCCGCGACGAGCGACCGCGCCGGCCGAGGTGGAGCGCGCCATCGCCGCGTCGACACGCGTGCACCGCGAGGGTGTCTGGGCCGACCTCGACGTCGATACCCGGAGCGGTTGGCTCGAACGCATCGCCGTCGAACTCGAAGCGACCGCCGAGCTCACCGGTGACGCGGTGGCCGTCGCCGAGTCGACCGGATCGGGTGTGCCGATCGCGATCACACGGATGTTCGCCGGCTCGCTGGCGGGTGCGTTCCGCGGCGCGATCGCCCAGCTGCAGACCGGCTGGACCCGCTCCGAGCTCCCCGGACCGGTGCGGCCGGTCGAGCTGTTGCGGCTGCCGTGGGGCCCTGCAGCGATCCTCGTGCCGTGGAACGCTCCGGCGGCGATGGCCGCCGGCAAGGTCGCGATGGCGCTCGCCGCCGGCTGTCCCGTGCTGCTCAAGCCACCGGAGTGGTCACCGCTCGGCTGCAACCTGCTCGCCGACGCAATCCATCGGGTCGGTCTTCCCGACGGTGTGTTCCAGATGGTGCACGGCGGACCGGCGACGGGTGCGGCCCTCACCGGCG
>JBILUM010000345.1:0-4011 GCA_044370995.1 Ilumatobacteraceae bacterium
GTTGTCGGCGCCGGTGATGAGGAAGTTCTTCGCCTCGGGGTCGGCCTCGGGGAGGGTTTCCGTCGGTGCACCCGCTTCGGTCGAGGTGGTCTCGTCGATCACGACCGTGCCGACGGGGAGCGTGATGTCGGAGCCGTTCGACGGTGCGGTGGTGCTGACCTGCGCGGAGGCGGTGGGGTCGGCGAGCTCGACGCGGTTGAGCGTGTTGCCGTAGTAGCGGCTCACGACGAGGCCGCCGGCGGCGCCGAAGCAGCCGAGGATCACGACGATGTTGAGCCCGAGGAGCAGGCGCTGTGGCCACGTGCGTCGACGATGGCGACGCCGCGCCACCTTTGCGACCACCGGGATCTCGGCGGGCACCGTGGCATCGGTGGAGCTCACCGGGGGCAGCGGATCGGGGGGAGGGACCGGCAACGACATGGCGCGGCCAGGGTACAACCGCTGGACGCGCCGGTGCCGTCAGGGCGCGGCGGGCCGTTCGTGCTCCGGCGACGAGCGCGTCAGTAGACGATGACGCCGCGGAGGTTCTCGCCGTCGCGCATCGCCTGGTAGCCGACGTTGATGTCGTCGAGCGAGTAGCGCTGGGTGATCAGCTCGTCGAGCATCAGCGTGCCCTCGCGGTACATGCCGAGGAGGCGGGGGATGTCGGCTCGCGGGTTGAGCGAACCGAAGATCGTGCCCTTGATCTCCTTGTTCCACATCGCGAGCTCGAACAGGTTCACCGACGACTCGGTCTGCGAGATGGGTGCGACGGCCGTGACCACACAGGTGCCGCCCTTGCCGGTGAGCGACAACCCGAGTGCCATCAGGTCGCCGTACATCACCCCCGGGGTCATGATCACCTTGTCGGCCATCTGCCCCCAGGTGAGTTCCGCGACCGGCGCCATCGCCTCTTCCATCGAGGAGAACGTGTGCGTCGCGCCGAACTCCATCGCCTTCTCGCGCTTGAACTCGAGCGGGTCGATGGCGATGACGTGCTTGGCGCCCGCCATCTTCGCCCCCTGGACGGCGTTCACGCCGATGCCGCCGATACCGACGACGACGACGACATCGCCCGGTCCCACGCCGGCGCGGTTGGCTGCCGAGCCCCAACCGGTGGCGACGCCGCACGACACCAGCGCGACACACTCCAGCGGGAAGTCGTCGTCGACCTTGATGAGCGAGTTCTCCGCCACCACGGCGTGGTTGGCGAAGGTGCCGAGCTTCGCGAACATGCTGACCGGCTGCCCGTTCACGAAGTGGCGATGCGTGCCATCGGTGATCATGCCGCCGCCGAAGGTCGCCGCGCCGTTGTCGCACAGGTTCTGGCGGCCGGTGCTGCAGTAGCGGCAGCGGCCGCAGCTCGGCACGAAGCTGGCCGACACGTGATCGCCCGGCTTCACACTGGTGACCCCGGGGCCGACCTCGACCACCACACCGGCACCCTCGTGCCCGCCGATGAGTGGGAACATGCTGTCGAGACCCATCATCGAGAGCATCTCCGGTCCGGGGACCATGTCGCCCGTGACCATGTGTTCGTCGCTGTGGCACATGCCCGCGACCTTCCATTCGACGAGGACCTCGCCGACGCGGGGAGGATCGACGGTGATCTCCTCCACCTGCCACTGCTGGTCCGTCCCCCACAGAACTGCTGCACGTGTCTTCATGCCGCGGTTGTAGCAGGCCCGCGCACCCCGATCGTCAGGGGACGACCCAGACGACGGTGCCGATCTGGGCCCAGTTCCAGGTGACGATCGCGTCGTCGGTGGCTTGGCGCACGCAGCCGCCCGACAGCGCCTGGCCCAACTCGTCGGAGGTCTGCATCGGGACGCCGTCACGCTTGGGGATCTCGTGGAAGCCGATGTTGTCGCCGCGCCGACTCTTCGCGAAGCGCACCATGAACCGCATGCAGATGTTGGAGTGTGCGTTGGAGCACGTGAACTCACTGCGCGACCACACGGTGTACGTGCCGTAGTTCGGTTGGTCCATGCGACCCGACACGCGATGGGTGTCGTGGATGGTGCCGTCCTCCTCGATCAGCCACACGCGCTGGATGCCCTTGGAGTACACGATCCGTCGACCCGCACCGGAGTCCGCCGGGATCTCGAGCGAGTCGCCGAGCTCGGTGCTGGGCGGCGCCTGGGTGTCGGCGACCTGCACGGCCGTGCCGCGCGTGGCGCTGCCCCCGCCGTCGGCCGAGTCGTCGAGGTCGCCGCCGTACGCGATCGGTGCCGCGACGACGAGCCCGACCACGGCGGTCAGCGCGATGACGCGGGGGAGACGCATTCGACGGATCGTAGTGAGGGTGGCCGGCCCGGACCAGCGACCCGGTGAGCGACCGCGCGGACGCGAGACGTCAGGACGCGGGCGTGTCGGCGACGGGCGCGAGGGTGACCTCGCACACGATCTGCTCGCCGACAGCGAACGTGACCGAGGCGATCGAGCCGGCGTCGCGCAGGTCGGCGAGCGCCGCTTCGACGGCGGTGCGTGCGGCGTCGGGAGCGCGCACGACGAGGGTGTCGATCGCAGCGCGCTGGCTGACCTTGGCCTCGGTCTTGGCGCGGCGCACCTGGGCGAGCACCTCCGACACCGGCTCGATCGCCGCCGCCGAATCGGACGCCGAGATGCCGGCCCCGAGCTCGTCGGCCGTCGGCCATGCGGCCGCGTGGACCGATCCCAGCTGCCACCAGCGCCACACCTCGTCGGTGACGAACGGCAGGAACGGTGCGAACGCACGCGTGACGGCCGACAGCGCGAGCCGCAGCGCGGCCCGGGCCGACTGGGCGCCGGCCTCGTCCTGGGTGCCGTAGGCGCGTGCCTTCACGAGCTCGACGTAGTCGTCGCAGAACCACCAGAAGAAGCCCTCGGTGCGCTCGAGCGCGCGGGCGTAGTCGAAGGCCTCGAACGCAGACGTGGCGTCATCGATCACGCCGGCCAGTCGGCCGAGCATCGCCCGGTCGATCGAGGCGCTGACGGTGGCATCGGCGCTGGGCTCGCCGAAGCCGAGCACGAACTTGCTGACGTTGAGCAGCTTGAGCGCGAGCTTGCGCCCGATCTTCATCTGGCCCTCGTCGAACGCGGTGTCGACACCGGGACGACCCGAAGCCGCCCAGTACCGGACCGCATCGGTGCCGTACTGCTCGAGCAGGTGCATCGGGGTGACCGTGTTGCCCTTGCTCTTCGACATCTTCTTGCGGTCGGGGTCGAGGATCCAGCCCGACAGCGCGGCGTTGCGCCACGGCGGCGTGCCGTGCTCGTGGTGGCTGCGCACCATCGTGGCGAACAGCCAGGTGCGGATGATGTCGTGGCCCTGCGGGCGGACGTCCATCGGGAACACCCGGTCGAACAGCTCGTTCGAGTCGCCCCAGTCGCCGGCGATCTGCGGGGTGAGCGACGAGGTGGCCCAGGTGTCCATGACGTCGGGGTCGCCGATGAAACCACCCGGGACGTTGCGCTGATCGGCGGTGTAGCCCTCGGGCACGTCGGTGCTCGGGTCGATGGGCAACTGGTCTTCGCGGGGCACGAGGACCGTGGCGTGGTCGGGGTTGCCGTCGGCATCGACGCCGTACCAGACCGGGATCGGCACACCGAAGTACCGCTGGCGGCTGATGAGCCAGTCGCCGTTGAGGCCGCCGACCCAGTTGTCGTAGCGGTGCTGCATGTAGCTCGGGTGCCACGTGAGCTCGTTGCCGCGCTCGACGAGTTCGTCGCGCAGGTCGTTGTCGCGGCCGCCGTTGCGGATGTACCACTGGCGGGTGGCGACGATCTCGAGCGGGCGGGTGCCGCGCTCGTAGAACTTCACCGGGTGCGAGATGGGGCGGGCGTCGCCGAGCATCTCGCCGCTCGCCTGCAGCAGCTCGACGACCTTCTTCTGCGCCTGCTTGGGGGCGAGACCGGCGATGTGGGCGTAGGCCTCGCGGCCGGCGTCGGCGGTGATCCACTCGGGCGCCTCGGTGGCGAAGCGGCCGTCGAAGCCGATGAGCGCACGCGACGGCAGGTTGAGTTCACGCCACCAGGTGACGTCGGTGATGT
>JBILUM010000581.1:0-2704 GCA_044370995.1 Ilumatobacteraceae bacterium
ACCTCGCGCCGACGTTCTGCGCGATCGCCGGACTGCCGGTGCCAGCGTGGATGGAGGGCAAGCCGCTGCCCGTGGACGACGGCGACGCCGATGCTCGCGGCTTCGAGCGCGTGCTCACCGAGTGGGACAGCGACCTCTTCGGCGTGAGCGTGCACCTGCGCACCATCACCCGTGACGGATGGGTGTGCACCACCTATCAGCCCGGCACGTCGCACGACGGCACCGAGGGCGAGCTGTACGACCTGGCCAACGATCCGCTGCAACGCGAGAACCGGTGGGACGATCCGGCGATGGCCGCCATCCGCAGCGACCTCATGGCCGACCTGTGGGACCACCAGCCGCCGATGAAGTCACCGCTGCCGGCCGTGCAGGCGCCGGTCTGACCCACACACTGCGCTCGGGACGACGGGACTACCGTCGACGCGTGTGAGCACGCCGAACCACGCCGAGTACCGATCCGGCGCATCACCGGACACCGCCGGCACGGCCAGTTCGTGGACGCGGTTCGTCCCGCTGATCGAGCAGCTGCGTTCGTACGAGCGCGGCTGGCTCGCGAAGGACGCTGTGGCGGGGACGGTGCTGGTCGCCCTCCTGGTGCCGGCCGGGATGGCCTATGCACAGGCCTCGGGACTGCCGCCGATCACGGGGCTCTACGCCACGATCGTCCCACTGCTCGTCTACGCGGTGGTCGGCCCGTCGCGCGTGCTGGTGATGGGGCCGGACTCGTCGCTCGCGCCGCTGATCCTCGCTGCGATCGTCCCGCTCGCGGCGAGCGACCCGGGCGACGCGGTCGCCCTTGCCGGATTGCTGTCGGTGGTGGTCGGCGTGATCGGGGTGTTGGCCGGGCTCGCTCGGTTCGGCTTCCTCGCGGAGTTGCTGTCCGCGCCGGTCAGGTTCGGCTACCTGAACGGCATCGCGCTCACGATCGTCGTCACGCAACTGCCGAAGGCGTTCGGCTTCTCCGTGGACGCCGACGGCTTGATCGGTGTCGTCCGGGCGTTCGTCGACGGCGTGGCCGACGGTCAGACGAACGGCTGGGCGGTCGGCATCGCCGCCGGTAGCCTGGCAGTGATCCTGTTGATGGGGCGCGTGTCCAAGGTCGTGCCGGGTGTGCTGATCGCCGTCGTCGGTGCGATCATCGTGACGATCGTCTTCGGACTCGGGAGCAAGGGTCTGAAGCTCGTGGGCGACCTGCCGTCGGGCTTCCCGCGGCCGAGTCTCCCCGACACCGACTGGGACCACCTGAGCGCCATGTTCGGCGCTGCGCTCGGCATCTCGTTCGTCGCGTTCGCCGACACGAGCGTGCTCGCCCGAGTGTTCGCGTTGAAGCGCGGTGCCAAGGTCGACTCGAACCAGGAGTTGGTGGCGCTGGGCCTGGTGAACATCACGTCGGGCTTCTTCCAGGGCTTCCCGGTGAGCGGCAGTGCGTCGCGCACCCCCGTGGCCGAGGCAGCCGGGGCACGCACGCAGCTCACCGGCGTGTTCGCGGCCGCCGTGCTGTTGCTGCTGCTGCTCGTCGGATCGGCCACGTTCCGCAACCTCCCACAGGCCACCCTGGCGGCGGTGGTGATCGCTGCCGCCCTGCGGATGTTCACCATCGCACCCGTTGCCCGCCTCGCCCGGATCCGCCACAGCGAGTTCCTGCTCTCGATGGCTGCGTTCGTGGCGGTGGCGTTGTTCGGTGCGATCACCGGTGTGGTGGTGGCGATCGCATTGTCGCTGCTGAACTTCATGCGCAAGGCGTGGAAGCCGCACACCACCGAGCTCGTGCGGGTCGACGGGTTGAAGGGCTACCACGACGACGAGCGGCATCCCGAGGGTCGACACATCCCCGGGTTGATGCTGTACCGGTTCGATGCGCCGCTGTTCTTCGCCAATGCCCGCTTCTTCGTGGAGGACGTGCTCGAACGGATCGATCGTGCCGAACACGCGGGTCGCGACGTGCGCGTGGTGGTGGTGACGGCCGAGCCGATCACGGATGTCGACACGACGGCCGCCGATGCGATCGACGAGCTGATCCGCGACCTGGCGGCCCGCCACGTCACCCTGCGCTTCACCGAGCTGAAGGGCCACGTGCGCGAGCGCATGCAGGCGTACGGCCTGATCGACCGGATCGGTGCGCAACACCTCACGCGCACCACGGGCGAAGCGGTGCACGCCTGGGTCGCCGAGTCGGGGGTGCACTGGGTCGACTGGGAGGACCGCGACAGCGGCGCCACCCAGGAGGAGAAGCCCTAGGTCCCGCTGCGTCGACGTGTTGTGCGTCTCGTCTGCCGAGCCAGGAAGCGCGAGACATCCGGTGAGGGCGCTGACAGCACGCGAACAACCCGGGCCGATCGGCAGATCGGCGCAACGGTGGTCAGTGGGATCGAGCCTTGCTCAGGCGGAGTGGTGCTGTATAGATCTGCTGTATGTCATCGACCCGAACACAGGTGTACCTCACCGAGGAACAGCGCCGGAAGGTCGACCAGTTGGCCGACGCCGAGGGTGTCACCATGGCCGTGATCATTCGTCGGGCGCTCGACGAATATCTGACCGATGACGCCGACGCAACGACCGCGCTTGCGGCCACGTTCGGCGTCGCCCCAGGTGCGGACGTTCCGTCTCGCGACGAGTGGCAGCGTGTCTGATCTCCTGGTCGATACCGACGTCTTCATCGATCATCTTCGTGGCGCTGCTGCGCTCGTCCCATGCCGGCATCGGC
>JBILUM010000346.1:0-3996 GCA_044370995.1 Ilumatobacteraceae bacterium
GCGTGTGCTGGCCGACGAGGATCTCGCCGGCGTCGGTGAGCAGCGCGAGCGTGTCGTCCTCGACCGACGACGCCACGGCCAACTGCAGGTGCTCGGGCGCGTACGCGTTCGACACGGCCGCGGCGGTGGCGAGATCGTCGACGAGCACGCATCCACCGTTCACGCCGAGCGAGGCCCGAGCGGCCTCGGCTCGCACGGCCGGGAGCGCGGCGAGCTGCCGCACGAGCTCGACCTCGACCCGATCGGCCAGGTCGGCGGAGGTGGTGATGAGCACCACGGCGGAGTCGGTGCCGTGCTCGGCCTCGATGAGCAGATCGGCGGCGAGGCGGAGCGGGTCGGCGCTCGCGTCGGCGATCACGACGCTCTCGGTGGGACCGAGCAGCATCATCGTGGCGACACCGTGACGCTGCATCTCGACCTGGGCGCAGGTGACCGCCGGCGACCCGGGCCCGACGACCTTGCGCACCTTCGGGATCGACTCCGTGCCGAAGCCCAGCGCCGCGACGCCCGCCGGGCCGTTCACGCGGAAGACCTCGGTGATGCCGAGCTTGCGACACACGGTGAGCACCGCCGGATCGACCTCGCCGGCGCCACCGGGTACCGGCGGCACCACGAGCGCGATCCGGGGCACGCCGGCCACGACGGCCGGCACGCCGAGCTGGTAGGCCACGCTCGGGTACGACGCCTTGCCGCTCGGCACGAACAGGCCCGCCGACGTGATCGGCGTGACCTTCTCGCCGACGACGAGCCCGGGCTCGCTCTCGAACGACCAGTCGGAGGCACGGCGGACGAGGTGCTCGTTGAAGGCCCGGAGGTGGGCGATCGCGTCGTCGATCGCGGCATCGACCTCGGGGGACACGCGCGCCGCCTCGATCTCGTCGGCGCTCACGCGGAGCTGGGCCGGGGTGAGCTCGATCCGGTCGAAGCGGGCGAGCGCCCGGCACACCGCCGCGTCGCCGTCGGTGCGGACGTCGTCGATCAGCTCGGCGATCGACCGGCGCAGTTCGGGATCGAAGATCTCGTCGAGGCCGCGGTGCAGCAGGGCGCCCTTGTCGCCGGCCGACATCTCGGCCCATCGCATCCGTCGCATCACACCGGTCGTGCTCATGGGCCCCGACGGTAGCGGCGAGTCAGGCGGCAGCGCCCTCCGCTGCGGCGGCGAGGCGTTCCAGCGTGCGCTCCATGCCGGCCCGGTTGTGCGACGCCCGGTCGGCCACCCCGCTCAACGGCTTGCCGAGTCGGCGCACCAGCCACCCGCGCTGGTCGATCCAGGTCTCGGTGACCGTGCATGCCAGGCCTGCCTCTCGGCCCTGTCCGCCCTCGATCTCCTGGTTGATCTCCTGGTTGATCTCCTGGTTGATCTCCGGTTCGATCCGGTACGACCAGCGGGCGACCTTGAGCGGGCCCGCTGCCACGGTGAACCCGAACGTGCGGTCGGGTTCGCACTGGTCGACGGTGCACACGGTCGACCACGTCCTGCGGCCGTTGCGGTTCTTGCCCGAGAACCGGGCGCCGAGCGTGGGTCCGTTCGCCCCCTTCGACCACGTGGCCGCGGTGGTCTCCGGCGACCACTCGCCCATGCGGGTCACATCGCTCACCATCTGCCAGATGGTCGACGCCGGCGCGGCGATCCGTCGGGTCACGTCCACCTGGGTGTCTGCCATGGGACGACGCTACTCCTCGTGCAGCGTTGCCGATCGATGCAGGGCGATGGGCCGGACGGTCCGTCGCGCCGTCGTTGCCCGGACCACCCCGAGGCGCGCCGGTAGCGTTTCCCACGTGCGCCCACCTCGAGCGACCCCCAGTGGACACGTGGCCGATGCGCTGCGCTCGCACCGCCTGGTCGTGGTGTCGCCCCACCTCGACGACAGCCCGCTCTCGGCGTTCGCCCTCATGCAGCGGGCAGCGCAGGTGTCGCCCGACGTCGAGTCGGTCACCGTGTTCACCGCGCCCCGCGCCGATGGCGCCCCGAGCGACTGGGACCGCCACAGCGGGTTCACGTCGAGCACCGAGGCGATGGCGTCGCGCTACGAGGAGGACCGGCGGGCGATGGAGGTCGTCGGGGTGCGCAGCCGCCACCTCGACCAGCGTGAGGAGCTCTACCGCGAGCCGGGCGAAGAGGCGCAGGCGGTGGCGGCGATGCAGGAACAGCTCCGTGCGATCGTCGCCGAGCACGACGTGCCGACCGTGCTCGCGATCCCTGCCGGCCTCGGCGCGGTGCCGTCGTGGTTCCGGATGCAGCGCCACAAGCTGTCCGTGCCGCTGTTGCGCGTGAAGCCGGGCGGGCCGTCGCACACCGATCACGTGCTGCTGCGCACCCATCTGCTCCCGTTCGCGCTCGAGCTGGCGCCCGCCGTCATCGTCTACGAGGACCTGCCCTACGCGTGGGGCGGCGGGTACGCCGGCCTCGTCGCCGACCTGACCGCAGGCGGCCGTCGCGCCGTGCGCGAGAGCCTGCCCGTCGACCTGGTCCGCAAGGACGAGGCACTCCGGCACTACGCCTCGCAGTACCAGATGTTCTTCCCCAAGTGGAGCGACCGCCTCGCCGACGTGTTCGAACCGGTGGAGCACTCCTGGTGGGTGACCAGGAACTGACCCCGCCGCGAGCCACCCGTACCAGCTAGGCTCGGCACACGTTCCGGAACACCCGGATCACCGAGAGCGGGCGTGCACCACGCCCAGCGTGTGAGGAGCGTTCTATGCCGGTCACCGTCGTCGTCGGCGCCCAATGGGGCGACGAGGGCAAGGCCAAGGTCATCGACCTGCTGTCGAAGGAGCACACCTACGTCGTCCGCTACCAGGGTGGCCACAACGCCGGCCACACCGTGGTCGTCGGCGACGAGCGTTACGCCCTGCAGCTCATCCCCAGTGGCATCCTCTACGACCACGTCGTGCCGGTGATCGCGAACGGTGTCGTCGTCGACATGCCGACGCTGTTCAACGAGGTCGACACCCTCGAGCGTCGCGGCATCTCGTGCGAGCGACTCGTCGTCAGCAGCCATGCACACCTGATCTTCCCGTGGCACCAGGCGTGGGACGCCCTGTTCGAGCAGGGTCGCGGCGACGCCAAGATCGGCACCACGTTGAAGGGCATCGGTCCGGCATACGCCGACAAGGCCCGTCGCGTGGGCATCCGCGCCGGCGACGTGCTCGACCCGGCCGCGTTCGCCGCGACGGTCGCCGAACGCGCCGCCGTCGAGAGCGAGGCGATCGTGGCGGCAGGCGGCGAGGCCCTCGACGTGGCGGCGCTCGTCGAGCAGTTCAGCACCCTCGCGGCCCGTCTCGCGCCGTACATCGCCGACACGGTGAACGTGTTGCACGACGCCCTGGCCGCAGGCCACCACGTGCTGCTCGAGGGTGCGCAGGCGACGTTCCTCGACCTCGACCACGGCACGTACCCGTACGTCACCTCGTCGAACCCGACGGCGGGCGGCGCCTGTGCCGGCACCGGTCTCGGCCCGCGTGACATCGACCGCATCGTCGGCATCACCAAGGCGTACACCACCCGCGTCGGCGCGGGCCCGTTCCCCACGGAGCTGCTCGACGCCGACGGCGACCGTCTCGTCGAGATCGGCCGTGAGTTCGGCACCGTCACCGGTCGGCGCCGTCGGCCGGGCTGGATCGACTGCGTCATGCTCCGCCACGCGGTGAAGGTGAACTCGCTCACCGAACTGGCACTCACCAAGCTCGACGTGCTCGACGGCTTCGACACCGTCAAGGTGTGCGTCGGCTACCGGGTGAACGGCGAGCGGTTGGCCCACTATCCCGACCGGGTCGACCTGCTCGGCCAGGTGGAGCCCGAGTACATCGAGCTGCCGGGCTGGAACCGCGAGCTGCGCAGCATGCGTCAGCCGAGCGAGCTGCCGGCAGCTGCCCGTGCGTTCGTGCAGTTGGTGGAGGCCGAGGTCGGCGTGCCGATCACGGTCGTGGGTGTCGGCGCCGAGCGCGACGACTACCTGCACTGGGCTCCCACCATGAGTGCCCAGGGATGATCCC
>JBILUM010000347.1:0-3989 GCA_044370995.1 Ilumatobacteraceae bacterium
CTCAACGAGCGCGGTCGGATCGTGGTGGAGAAGCCCTTCGGCCGCGACCTCGCGAGCGCGACCGAACTGAACGCCACCCTGCACTCGGTGTTCCCCGAGGAGCGGATCTTCCGCATCGACCACTACCTCGGCAAGGAGAGCGTCGAGGACCTCCTGGTGTTCCGCTTCTCGAACACCCTGCTCGAACCGGTCTGGAACCGGAACTACGTCCGCAGCGTGCAGATCACGATGAGCGAGACCATCGGGGTGGAGGGTCGCGGCAGCTTCTACGACGGTGTCGGTTCCATCCGCGACGTCATGCAGAACCATCTCCTCCAGGTGGCGGCCCTCGTCGCGATGGAGCCTCCGGTCGGTCCCGACTCCGGGTTCCTGCAGGACGAGAAGGCGAAGGTGTTCGCGGCAATGCGCCCGATCGACCCGGCCAACCTCGTGCGCGGCCAGTACGTGGGATACCGCGACGAGCCGGGCGTCGCAGCCGACACGCAGGTCGACACGTTCTCGGCGGCCCGCATCGAGATCGACTCGTGGCGGTGGGCCGGCGTGCCCTGGTACGTGCGGTGCGGCAAGGCGCTCACCGAGTCGGCCACCGAGGTCGTCGTCGAGTTCCGCGAGCCGCCCGCGCTGCTGTTCGACGAGGCGGGGGGTCCGGCACCGCATCGGAACCTGGTGCGCTTCCGGCTCGGCAAGCACGACGGGGTCACGTTCACCGTGCAGGCCAAGACACCCGGACCGCACCTCGACAGCCAGAACGTCGATCTCGCGGTCGACTTCGCCGCTGCCCTCGGAGAACGTCGCGAGGCCTACGAGCGCCTGCTCGACGACGCGATCGCCGGCTCACCGCGACGCTTCGCTCGCGAGGACGTGGTGGAGCAGACCTGGCGCGTGGTGCAGCCGGCGCTCGACCAGCCAGGGCCGGTCCACCCCTACTTCCGCGGGTCGTGGGGACCGGCGGAGGCCGATCGCATCCTCGGCGGCGACCGCTGGTTCGACCCGGCCTGACGGGCCGGGACGGGCAGGTCAGCGGCGGATGCCGCTCGCCCGGTCGTGGACCTCGAGCAGGTGGTCGACCTGCCCCTGGTAACAGACCTCCACGGTGTGCGTGGAGCCGAAGTCGTAGCCGTCGCGTGACGCGGTGACGAGGGCGTCGCGCTGCAGATGCACCCGGCGCAGTTCATCGGCGAGCGCGGCGGGCGTCATGGCCGAGGCGAGGGTGACGATGCCGTGGTGCTCGCGCATCAGCCGCACCGCGGTGTTGGGGTACGACACGATCGGCACACCCGAGCACATCATCTCGACATAGGTGGTGCTCGGATCACCCTGGCGGTGCGGGCAGACGTAGACGTCGGCACGGTCGTGCAGGAACGGCAGCAGCACGGTGCGGAAATCGACGAAGCCGTGCACACGGAACCGATCGCTGAGCCCGTAGCCGGCCACCTTGCGCTCGAGATCGGCCCGGAGCGGACCGTCGCCGAACACGTCGAACTCGAACGGCACGTCGCGCGCCTGCAGCTCGTGGGCGACGTCGGCGAGGTCGACCGGGTTCTTCATCGGGTCGAGCCGACCGGAGAACACGAGCCGCAGCGGACCGCCGGCGCGCAGCCGGTCGAAGCGGGCGCCACGCTGGACCGCGTTGGGGAGGTCGGTGACCCGCAGCGGATTGTCGATGAACACGTACCGGGCGCGAGCCTGCTGCGCGAAGAAGTCGTAGGCCGGGTACTGGTTGCTGTGCAGCGCCGCCGCCTCGGACACCTCGCGCCGCTGATCGCGCGCCTCGCCCGCCGCCCACACCTTGGCCCGCAGCTTGCGCGGCAGCGACCGGTGTTCGGCCGCGAGCGACTCGGCGGTGATGTTGGCCGGCACGTCGCAGCCGCGGACGAGGCGTCGGTCGGCGTTCGACACGTGCTGGGCGAGCTGGCGGAACCCGCCCTCGAGCACGCAATAGGCGACCGCGCCGTCGGGGAACAGCCCGGGGTGGAGCGCGTCACGATCGATCTCCACCGGCCGCACCGGCAGGTCGGCGAGCGGCATCTCGACGACCTCGATGGGGCGGCGCTGGGTGCTCCGTTCGAGCAGGAGGTCGATCTGACCCGGCCACCGGTGCCCGAACTCCTGGAGCACCTCGAGGAACTTCGCGTTCGTGGCGATCGTGCGATCGTCGAGGCGGCACGGGTGGTACGACATGTGGAGCACGAGGCGGGGCGCGTTCACGCGTCCGACGGTACCCGCACGGCCGCGAGCACCATGGTCAAGACTTCGTGTCGGTGCTCTCCGGGCGCGGGGTGCGCGAGGCCCGACGGGTCGGCCCGTCAGGCCGAGGTGCGGCGCGGCACGACGACGACGGTGCCGTCGTCCTCGTGGTGCACGCTCACGCTGACGCCGTAGAACTCGCTCAGCGTCTCCGCGCGCAGCACCGACGCTGCCGGCCCGGTCGCCACGACGTGGCCCTGGTGCAACAGCGCGAGACGATCGGCGTACAGGCCCGCCAGGGTGAGGTCGTGCATCGCGCTCACCACCGTGAGCCCGTGTTCGCGACGCAGACGATCGACGAGTTCGAGCGCCTGCTGCTGATGGCCGATGTCGAGGGCGCTCGTCGGCTCGTCGAGCAGCAGGATCGGCGCCTCTTGCGCGATCGCCCGCGCGATCACGAGCCGCTGGCGTTCGCCGCCGCTCATCGTGCCGAGCGGCCGACGCGCGAAGTCGGCGAGGTCGAGGCGGTCGAGCACGTTCACCACCATCGCCAGATCGTGCTGGCTCTCGACGCCGAAGTAGCCGATGTACGGGTTGCGGCCGAGCAGGACGTACTCGGCGCCGGTCATGTCGTCGGGCAGGTTGGGGCTCTGCGGCACGTACGCCACGAGCTCGGCGCGACGGCGCGAGCTGCGCAACGACAGCGGCGAGCCGTCCACCTCGATGCGTCCGCCGTGCGGCACGAGACCCGCAGTGGCTCGCAGGATCGACGACTTGCCGGCGCCGTTCGGCCCGATGAGGCAGAGCCACTCCCCCGGCCGGACCGTGTCGGTGAAGCCGGCGACCGCATCGCGACGGCCGTAGCGCACCGCGAGGTCGACGAAGGCGAGCGAGCTCATCCGAGCGACCTCCCGCGTGTACGCAACACGAGGATGAAGAACGGTGCCCCGAAGAACGCCGTGACCACACCGATCGGCGTCTCGGCCGGGTCCTGCAGCACCCGACCCGGGATGTCGGCCAGGATCAGGAACGCCGCGCCGACCACGAGGCTGAGCGGCAGGAGCCTCCGGTAGGAGGCGCCGGCCAGCAGGCGGATCGCGTGCGGCACGACGATGCCGACGAAGCCGATCAGGCCGCTGACGCTGACGACCGCGGCCGTGCCCAGCGTGGCGGCGATCACCACCACGAGACGCACCCGCGTCACCTGCGTGCCGAGCGAGATGGCCTCGTCGTCGCCGACGCGCAACACGTCGAGGTGACGACGGTGCATCAGCAACACCGCGCTGCTCACGACGACGTACGGCAGCACCAGCCGCACGTCGCCCCAGTTCGCCAGGGACAGCCGGCCGAGGATCCAGCTGTAGACCTCGCGGATCACCTCGCTGTTGCGCTGCAGCACGAACGCCTGGATCGCGGTCGCGAGCGAGGTGACGGCCACGCCGGCGAGCACGAGTGTGACGCCGTTGCGGTGCGCACCGAACGACGCGCCGACGAGGTAGGTGATCAGCACCGCCAGCAGACCGCCGACGAAGGCGGCCAGCGGCAGCGGGTCGATCACCCACGACGTGGTCGAGGCCCGACCGATCGCGAACACGATGGTCGCGCCGAGCCCGGCGCCGGCCGCCACACCCAGCAGGTATGGGTCGACGAGCGGGTTGCGGAACACGCCCTGGTAGCTCGCGCCCGACAGCGACAGGGTGGCGCCGACGATGCCGGCGAGCACGACGCGCGGCATGCGGATGTTCCAGATGATGTTCCAGTCGGCCGATCCCCAGTTGCCCGCTGGGCCGACCATGACCCCG
>JBILUM010000348.1:0-3987 GCA_044370995.1 Ilumatobacteraceae bacterium
CACCGGCGCCGGCATCACCATCGGCATCGTCGACACCGGCGTGGTGGGCGACGACATGAACCTCGTCGCCGCCACCGACTTCACCGGCGGCGCTCCCGGCAAGTTCGAACACGGCAACACCGTCGCTGCGATCGCCGCCGCCACCCGCGACAACGGCCTCGGCGGCACCGGCGTCGCGCCCGGCGCCTCGATCGTCTCGGCCAAGGTGTGCGCCAACGGCGCGTGCGCCTCCGACGACATCGCCCGCGGCATCCTCTGGGTCGTCGGCCAGGGCGCCGATGTCGTCAACATCTCCCTCGGCGGACCGGCCAGCGCGGCCGTCGCCCAGGTGATCGACTACGCGGTCTCCGAAGGCGTCGTCGTGGTCGCCGCCGCCGGCAACTCCAGTTGCAGCACGGCCTACACGGTCGGCTGCAACCCCACCGTCGACAACGTCGCCTACCCGGCCGCGTTCGGCAACGTCGTCGCGGTGACCGCCACCAACTCGAGCGGGGCCAGCCCCTACTGGACGAGCAAGGGCCGACGGTCGACCGTCGCCGCACCCGGCGAGTCGCTCTGGTACTCGACCAACGGACTCTTCGGCACGAACGGATCGGGCACCTCGTTCTCCGCCCCTGTCGTCGCCGGCATCGTCGCCCTCATGCGCGAGGCCGAGCCGACGCTCGATGCCGCGCAACTGCAGGCCGCCCTGATGCTGTCGTCGGTGCCGTCGAGCGTGGCGTTGATCCAGCCGTCGGTGCGGCGCGAGTGGTACTACGGCGCCGGCGACGTCAACGCTCCCGCCGCGGTCGCGATGGCATCCGCGATCGCCGACGCGACGCTGCCCGCCCCTGCCGTCACGAGCGGCGACCAGTCGCTCACGCTGTCGTGGCCCTCGGTCGCCGGTGCCACCTCGTACACCGTCACCAGCGCGCCGGGCACCACCGTCGTCACCGCCGGTACGAGCACCACGCTCACCGGGCTCGAGAACGGCCGCACCCACGCCGTGTCGGTCACGGCCGCCACCCCCGGCGGCACCGTGCGGCTCGAACCGGCGCTCGGCGTGCCGGCAGCCGCGCTCGCCACCCCCGTGATCGCCAGCACCCAGAGCTCGACCTCCGGCCAAGGACGCATCTACGCCTGGTTCACCGCGCCACCCTCGAACGTGACCGTGTCGGCCACGATCAACGGCACCACCCTCGGCTCGTCGCCGCTCACCGAGTCACCGCCCTCGTCGGGCAACTGGTTCGCCTCCTGGCCCACCCAGGGCCTCGTCACCAACGGCACGCTCGAGGTGTGGTTCGAGAACACCGTCGGCGCGACGTCGGCACGGACGTCGACCACCGTGTCCGTCACACGCACGCTGCTCCAACCGGCTGCCGTGCAGTCGAGCACCGTCGGCGGGGTCACCACCATCTCGTGGGCGCCGTCGGCCGTGCGCGGCGGCACCTACGACCTCGCTCCGGCCACCAGCTACCTCGTCACCGTCTCCGGCTACCGCACGTCGATCGCCGCGTACGACACCCGCGACAACCTCAGCACCACCAGCACCTCGATGCAGCTCACCCTGCACCCGGGCGTGCTCTATTCGGTGTACGTCACCGCCGTGCATTCGCCGACCGGCATGTACAGCGACACGACGTCCACCACCCTGGTCGCGCTGCCGCCCCCATTGGAAGCGCTCGGCAACCCGACCGTCACCCCCAGTGGCGCCAACCTGATCATCGGTTTCGACACCGACGCCGCGGCCGACGCGATCCTGCTCACCAGCCGCGAACAGGTGCCGTTCGTCGCCGGCACGCCGGTGTCGGTGGGCGGCGGCCGCTCGCAGGTGACCGTCTCGCTCAGCACGCTCGACCTCACGGCCGGCGAGGCCGCCCGCGTGTGCGTTGCGGGCGTCGAGTACTTCGACGGCACCAACTACGCGCAGTACGGGACGTGGTCGACCGGCGTGTCGTTCGTGACCGGCGTCGGAGCCGTGAGCGACAACTACCCGTGCACCACCGACAACCCGCCGGGCACCGTCCCCCTGGTCACCACCACGACCACACCACCGCCCACGACCGCTGCGCCTACGACGACCACGCCCGCGACGACCGCGCCCGCTCCGGCGACGCCAGCGCCCACCACCACCGCTGTCCCGACCTCACGGTTCGAACCGATCACGCCCGAGCGGCTCGCCGACACCCGTGACGACCTCGCCGGATCGGGCTTGGGTGGGCGCGTGCTCGCCGGCGGCACGTTGCGGGTCCCGATCGCCGGGCGCGGCGCGATCGCCGCCGACGCCACCGCCGTGAGCGCCAACATCACCGCGGTCGACGCCACCTCGTCGGGCTTCCTCACCGTGTGGCCGTGCGACACGGAACGGCCCGTCGCCGCATCGGTCAACTACACCCGCGGCAGCGTCGACGCGAACGCAGTCCTCGTCGGACTCGGCGGCGGCGCGCTGTGCATCTACTCGATGGCCACCGTCGACGTCGTCGTCGACATCACCGGTGTGTTCGTCGGCTCCACCCGGGCGTTCGAACCGCTCACCCCGGCCCGCCTCATCGACACCCGCGACGCAGGTCGCCGGTTGGCCCCCGGCGGCACCATGGCGGTCGACGTCGCGGGCACCAACGGCGTGCCGACCGACGCCACCGCGGTCACGCTCAACGTCACCGCGGTCGACCCGGGCAGCGCCGGCTACGTCACCGTCTGGCCGTGCGGCAGCGAGCGACCCACGACCTCGAACCTCAACGTCACCGCCGGCGACACCCGACCCAACCTCGTCACGGTGAAGGTGGGCACGGGTGGTCGCGTGTGCGCATACAGCCTGGGCGCCGTCGACCTCGTGGTCGATGTGAACGGTTGGTGGGGCAGCGCCGGTCGGTATGCCTACACCCCGGTCGCACCCTTTCGCCTGGCCGACACCCGCGAGACACCCGGTCTCACCCGGCTCGCCGCCGGCGCCACCCTGCGAGTGCGCGCCACCGGTGTGGGCGGGGTGCCCGGCGCCGCTCGCGCAGTCGCCGCGAACATCACCGTCGTCGACCCCTCGGCCGCCGGCTTCGTCACCGTCTGGCCGTGCAACGAGCGCCCCCTCGCGTCCACCGGCAACTACCGAGCCGGCGCCGTCCGCCCCAATGCGGCCGCGGTCGCCGTCTCCCCCGAGGGCGACCTGTGCCTGTTCTCCCTCGCCGCAACCGACGTCGTCATCGACCTCACCGGCTACTGGAGCTGACCCACAGGCGACACCGCTCGGCAGCGCTGTGGGTCACTGTGTGCTCAGGCTCGCCGCGAACTCACCCGCACGAACCCGGGCCAGCACGTCGGCAGACGGTTCGTCGAGCCGCTCCAGCGTGACGTCGATGACCCCCGCGTTGCAGGGGAAGTGGTGCGGGTAGGGACCCACCGGCGCTCCGGTGTCGATGCCGACGTCGAAGGTCTCGCCGCTCATCGAGAACACGATCGGCACCGTCCGAGGGATGCGCGTGTGCGCCACCGGGGCTCCGTCGACCGACAGCACCAGCTCGCCGCCCTGGCCGAAGCCGCCGTCGTAGGCGAACTCGGCGACCACCTGGTGCAGACCCGGGTGCAACGGCGCGGCGGCCATCGCCGTCGAATGCTCGTGCCCGAACCAGTTGTAGTGGAACGTCGGTCGCCCCTGGTCGAGGTACAGCGACCAGCCTGCCATGTTGCCGCCCTGGCAGACGATCACACCGACGGGCGTCGCACCCTCGTCGACGCGCAGCCTCGCGGTCACCCGGTACGAGCAGTTCTTCAGGTTGATCACCGAGCTCTCCGGCATCCGCACGTGCGCCGTCGTGTACGTCATCCGGGTGGCGCCGGCGAGCGAGTGCGGGACGGAGAACTCGCCATGGCGAGGTGAGCCCGCATCGCGCAACGGGTACACACCGTGCCGGATCGCGTGCTCGTGGAACAATGCCTGCAGTTCGGCGAGCTTCTCGGGGTGCGACGCCGAGAGGTCGACGGCCTGACTGAAGTCCTCGGCGACGTGGTACAGCT
>JBILUM010000450.1:0-3334 GCA_044370995.1 Ilumatobacteraceae bacterium
CTCCTGGATGGACTGCGGCTGGATGGACTGCGGCTGGATGGACTGCGGCTGGGGTGGCGCGGGGAGCTCGGACGGCTCGGCGCGGTGGGTGAGCACCTGCGGTCGACTGACGGGCATCGTCCGGTGGGCGAGGTCGTAGACGGCCGGGCCGTCGAGGGTCTCGTGCTCGAGCAACTCGAACACGATCCGGTCGAGTGCGTCGCGATGGGCGGCGAGCACCACCCCGGCCTGGGTCTCGGCCTCGCGGACGAGCCGCGCCACCTCGAGGTCGATGTGTCGTTGGGTGTCGTCACCGAACGGGCGCGTGCTCACCTCCGACCCACCGGTGAGGAACAGGGCACCGCCCGACGGGTAGCCCACCGGGCCGAGCTCGGGCGACAGCCCGTACTCGCGCACCATCTTCGTCGCGAGCGAGGTCGCGGTGGCCAGGTCGTTCGCCGCGCCGGTGGACCCCTCGCCGAACACCAACCGTTCCGCGACGCGGCCGGCGAGCTGCACGGCGAGCGTGTCACGCAGGTACGACTCGCTGTACAGGTGGCGTTCGTGGAGCGGGAGTTGATGCGTGACGCCGAGCGCCATGCCGGCGGGCAGGATCGTCACCTTGTGGACGGGGTCGGCGTGGTCGCTGCACGCCGCCACGAGCGCGTGACCCGCCTCGTGGACGGCGACAGCCCGGCGCTCTTCGGGCAGGAGCACGTTGGAGGCGTCGCGCTGGCCGATCAGGATGCGGTCGCGTGCGTCCTCGATGTCGGCCGGAGTGATCGTCGAGCGCCGTTCGCGAGCGGCCCGGATCGCGGCCTCGTTCGCGAGGTTCGCCAGGTCTGCGCCGCTGAACCCGGGCGTGCCGCGGGCGACGGTGTCGAGGTCGATGTCGGGCGACAGCTGCTTACCCCGGCAGTGCACGCGCAGGATGGAGACGCGATCGGACTGGTTGGGTAGCGGGATGGTCACCTGCCGGTCGAAGCGACCCGGTCGCAGGAGCGCGGCGTCGAGCACCTCGGGTCGGTTGGTCGCGGCGAGCACGATGATGCCGGCGGCCGGGTCGAACCCATCCATCTCCGACAGGAGCTGGTTGAGTGTCTGCTCGCGCTCGTCGTTGCTCACCATCGCACCGCTCTGGCGCCGCTGACCGATGGCGTCGATCTCGTCGACGAAGATGATGGCCGGTGCCAGCTTCCGGGCTGCGGCGAACAGATCGCGGACCCGGGCGGCGCCGACGCCGACGAACATCTCGACGAACGACGAGCCGGAGACCGACAGGAACGGCACGCCCGCCTCGCCGGCGACGGCCCGTGCGAGCAGCGTCTTGCCGGTCCCCGGCGGTCCGGTCATGAGCACCCCTCGGGGCGCGACCGCGCCGGCTGCCGCGAACCGGGTGGGCTCGCGGAGGAACTCGATGATCTCGGCCACCTCCCGCTTCACCCCGTCGTAGCCGGCGACGTCGGCGAAGGTGGTCGTCGGGTGCTCCGGGTCGGTGATCGTCACCTTCGACCGGCCCATGCCGAACGCACTCGTCATGACACCGCCGCCACCGCCGCCCTTCGCTCGGCGCGCCATCCACACCCACACACCGGCGAGTGCGACGAAGGGCAACAGCGCGAACAGCCAGCCCAGCACCTGGGTGCCACCGGACGCGGTGTCGACCACGGCCGTCACCACGACGCCGTGCGCCTCGAGCCGGTCGAGCAGCGCATCGCCCGCGAGGCCGACCGGGACGGTGGTCCTGTACGGCTCGCCGGCCGTTTCGGTCCCGGCATCGGTGCCGGTGCCGACGTCGACACCGGTCGCCACGAGTTCGCCCTCCACCGAGCCGTCGGTGTGGATCTCGGCCGTGGCGACGGCCCCGGCGTCGACCTGTTCGAGGAACGCCGAGTAGCTGAGTGCGGTGGCGTCGTCACCCGACTCGATCTGGGTGAACAGCACGAACAGCAGGACCGCGGTCACGAGCAACGACACCCAGTTCCTCCACCAGCGCGGCGCCGTCGCACCCGCCGGATCACCGCCGGGCGAACTGCGGCGCGGGCGGGCACCCTGACCACCTGAATCGGCCGGGGGCGCCGGCGACCGGGGTCGATCCGGTGAGAGCGCAGGCCTGGTCATGTCTCCAAGGTGCCCCGGCGGTGCCCGCCCTGCCCAGGGGACAAGGTCCGGAGCTGGCCAGGATCGTGGCACGGTGGGTCGCCCCCGGGCGATCAGACCGGCGGGATGACGATCCAGCCGCGCCGTTCGAGCTCGGTGGCCAGCAATTCGGCCGGCATGCCGCGCACGAGCTCGGCCCGCGATCGTCCGAGCGCATCGGTCTCGGCAGCCGCCTCGGGCTCGACGGCCGCCGCCCGGCCGATCACGGGCGGCGCCTCGGTCGGCTCGTTGCCGATGAGGCGATCGATCAGCGCGGACGCCTCCTTGGAGGTGAACTTGCCGCCGGCCTGACGCTGGGTGAGCCCCAGCGCCTGTCGAGCGCTGCGGAAGTCGCCGTACCCGGCCTTGTCGAGGAGCACCTTCAGGTAGGCGATCTGCTTGGGTGACGCCGGCGGACCGGACTGCTGCCCGAAACTCATGGGGCGAGTCTGCCGAGCCCGGGTTTCGGGTCCACCCCGCCATCGGGAACAATGTCGGCCGTGAGCACGCCCGACCACACCGGCTTCCAGCAGGACGCACCCCAGCAGACCATCGTCACCCTCGACCTCGAGGGGGTGCTCGTGCCGGAGATCTGGATCGCGGTCGCCGAGCGCACCGGCATCGAGGCGCTCCGCCGCACCACCCGCGACGAACCCGACTACGACGTGCTGATGAAGTACCGGTTGGCGATCCTCGCCGAGCACGGCCTGACGATGAGCACCATCGCCGACGTGATCGACGGACTCGGCCCGATGGAGGGCGCTCGCGACTTCCTCGATCGCCTCCGCGCCCGCACCCAGGTGGTGATCCTCTCGGACACCTTCGAGCAGTTCGGGGCGCCGCTGATGCGCCACCTCGGGATGCCGACGATCCTGTGCCACCAGCTGATCGTGCGCGACGACCGCATCGTCGACTACCGCCTGCGGATGCCCGACCAGAAGCGTCATGCCGTCAACGCCTTCCGTGGCCTCAACTACCGCGTCGTGTCGGCCGGCGACTCGTACAACGACTCTGCGATGCTCGGCGCCGCACACGCCGGCTTCTGGTTCCACGCCCCCGACTCGATCAAGGCCCAGTTCCCGCAGTTCCCCGCGACCGACACCTACGACGAGCTGTTCGACGCGATCACCGACGCGCTGTGAGCCATACACCGTTCGAGCTCTCCACCGAGCTCGCGGAAGCGATCCTCGCGAGGGTCGACGCCGTCGCGAAGGAT
>JBILUM010000350.1:0-3948 GCA_044370995.1 Ilumatobacteraceae bacterium
CGACTAGCGGGCGCGGATCTCGAGGCTCTGGCGCTTGATGATCGTGTACCGGCGCTCGTGCTGGTCGATCCAGCCGAGGCGGATGAAGCTCGCGATCGCCTTGTTGACGCGCTCGCGCGAGGCGCCGACCATGCCGGCGAGCTCTTCCTGCGTGACCGGGAGGGTGAACTCGTCGGCGCCTTCGGAGAGCTCGAGCAGTCGCTTGGCGGTACGGCCCGTGACGTCGAGGAAGACGCTGTCAGCGAGGTTCTCGTCCATCACACGGAGTCGCTTGGCGAGCAGCCGGGTGACGCCCCAGAGCATCGTCGGTTGAGCACGGAACACCTCGAGCACGGCGGTGTACGGGATCGAGACGACGCCCGACGGTTCGAGCGCACGGGCCATCGCCGAGCGAGGGCCATCGTCGAGCATGGCCATCTCACCGAAGAGATCGCCGGGTTCCATGAGCGACACCACGGTCTCGCGATGGTCGATCGGGTTGGCGATGGCGATGGCGAGGCGGCCCTTGGTGACGACGTAGAGCGCGTCGGCCCCGTCGCCCTCTTTGAACAACACGTCGCCGCGTACCAGCTGCCGTTCGGTGCCCGCCGCTGCGATGGCGGCGATCACCTCGGGTGACGCGTCGGCGAAGAATTCGGTCGACGCCAGGAGTTCCTCATGAGCCATGCGGACCTCACCGTACTACCCTCGCTCCGCGTGACCATCCCCCAACCGGCAATTGTCGCGGCCGTGGGCAGCGTGCGTGGTGTCACCGACGCCGTGGCATCCGACGTCACGTCCGGTGACGTACGGCCCGAGGTCTGGTGCATCGTCGTCGCCGGAGGGTCGGGCGCCCGGTTCGGTCGGCCCAAGCAGTACGAACTGCTCGGGCCACGGCGCATCATCGACCACTCCGTCGGTGTCGCCGGCGTTGCGTGCGACGGCACGGTCGTCGTGGTGCCGGCCGCCGACGTCGAGATCGAGTCGGCCTGTTTCCAGCACGTCGTCGCCGGCGGCGCGTCACGCAGCGAATCGGTGCGAGCCGGCCTCGCTGCGGTCCCGGCGACAGCGACGGTGATCTGCGTACACGACGCCGCTCGTCCGTTCGCCACGCCTGCTCTCTACGAGCGAGCGATCGCCGCGATCGATGCGGGAGCGGACGGCGCGATCCCCGGCGTGGCCGTCACCGACACGATCAAGGTGGTCGACGCCGACGGGGTGGTGCGCGACACGCCGCAGCGTGAGGCGCTACGCGCCGTGCAGACCCCCCAGGCGTTCCGCGCCGACGTCTTGCGGCATGCCCACGCGGCCGGCGGCGAGGGCACCGACGACGCCGCCCTCGTCGAGGCGGCCGGCGGACGCGTGGTGGTCGTCGAGGGCGACGTGGACAATCGGAAGATCACCCATCCCGACGACCTCGACTGGGCGAGGGCCAGGCTGGCAGCCCAGTGATGCAGGCGGGTGCGGTGACGACGGCAGGAGCGACACGATGAAGATGCGCGTAGGGCAGGGGTTCGACATCCATCGCTTCAGCGACGACCCCGAACGACGACTGGTGCTCGGCGGCGTGCACTTCGAGGGCGAGCGCGGACTCGTGGGGCACAGCGACGCCGACGTCGCCGCCCACGCCGTCGCCGATGCATTGTTGGGCGCCGCCGGTCTCGGTGACATCGGCGAGCACTTCCCCGACACCGACCCGCAGTGGAAGGGCGTCGACTCGCTCGTGATCGTCCGCCACGTCGCCGCGCTCGTGCGCGAGCAGGGCTGGACCATCGGCAACGTCGACTGCGCGATCGTCTGCGAAGCGCCGAAACTGGCGCCGCGCAAGCCCGAGATGCAGCGCTTGCTCAGCGAGGCGGCGGGAGCTCCGGTGACGGTGAAGGGGCGAAGAGCCGAAGGACTCGGCACACTGGGACGTCGTGAAGGCATCGCCGGCTGGGCGGTGGCCGTCATCCACGCCGACTGACACGCCCCACCACGGGCTGACGGATGGCCCGGCGACGGCGAGAACACTCGAGGAGCGATCGTGAAGCCAACGTCCGACAAGGGCAGCAGCACCAAGCAGGGCGGCAAGGGCAAGGGCGGCAAGGCCAAGGCCGCCGCCTCCGCGCGCACCGCTGCAGCAGGTCGCGCCGGCGCCTCGTCGAGCCGCTCCAGCGGCGGCCGTCCCGGTGCCGTTGGTGGCACGGCAGGCGGTGGAGGTGGCACGTCCAGCCGTTCGAAGGCCGGTGCCAAGGGTGGACCGCGAGGCGCGTCGGTGAAGTTCAGCTCCCGCGGTGCGGGCCGCACCGGCAAGGTGTCGCCCACCGGTGCGCCGCCTCGCAAGCCGGAGAAGACCCTCGGCGGGGAGCAGATCGAGGGTCGCCAGGCCGTGCGCGAGCTGCTGCTGGCCGGCAACCGGCGCGTGCGCGAGATCTGGGTCGCGGGCGATCTCGACGACAACGAGACCGTGCAGGACATCCTCGAGATCGCCACCCACGAGCGGGTGCCCGTGCAGTACGTGGCCCGCAAGCGGCTCGAGGCGGCCGCCCGCAGCGAGGCGCCGCAAGGCATCATCGCCTATGCGAACGGTGTTCCCGAGGCCGAGTTGGCCGACTTCGTGCGCCGCGTGCCGGGCCGCCCGGCGCCGTTCCTCGTTGCCGTCGACGGTGTCACCGACCCGGGCAACCTGGGCGCGCTGCTGCGCTGCTGCGACGGTGCCGGCGTCCAGGGCGTGATCCTGCCCCGGCACCGTGCCGTCCATGTCACGCCGACGGTGGCCAAGGCTGCGGCGGGCGCGGTCGAGTACGTGCCGATGGCGATGGTCGCGGGTCTCCCCTCGGCGCTCACCACGATCAAGGATCAGGGCATCTGGGTCGTCGGCCTCGCCGACGAAGCCGACCGCGATCTGTTCGACATCGGCGACCTCGCGGTCGACGGCATCTGCCTCGTGATGGGCGCCGAGGGAGCGGGCTTGTCGCGGCTCGTGCGCGAGCGATGCGACATGATCGTCAGCATCCCGATGCTGGGTCGTCTGTCGTCGCTCAACGTCTCGGCCGCCGCTGCCCTCGCCACCTACGAGGTCACCCGCGCCCGCCGCGCCAAGCGCTGACGCCCGACCGGCCAGGGGTATGCTCACGGCCGGTTCGCCGGGTTAGCTCAGTCGGCAGAGCACTTCACTTGTAATGAAGATGTCGTGGGTTCGATTCCCACACCCGGCTCACGATTCCCTCGCTGGCGGTCGTTGCGGTCAGTTCATGTGGACGAGTTCGCGGACCCGGGCGAGGAGCACCTCGAGGGCCGGCTCGTTCATGCCGCCCTGCGGGAAGATCACGTCGGCGTGGCGCTTGCTCGGCTCGATGAACTGCTCGTGGCTCGGCCGCACCGTCGCGAGGTACTGCGAGACGATGCTCTCGGGCGTGCGACCGCGCTCGACCACGTCGCGCTGCAGACGGCGGATGAGCCGGAGGTCGGCGTCGGTGTCGACGTACACCTTCAGGTCGAACCGCTCGCGCAGCCGCGGTTCGTACAGCACGAGGATCCCCTCGACCACGACGATCCGTGCGGGCGGCACCATGCGCACCTGGCCGCTGCGCGTGTGCCGGGTGTAGTCGTAGATGGGCACGGGCACCGTGGCACCGTTGGCGAGCGCGGCGATGTGGTCGTTGAGCAGTTGCCAGTCGAACGCATCGGGGTGGTCGTAGTTGGCGAGTGCTCGCTCCTCGATCGCCTGGTCGTCGCGGCTCACGTAATACGAGTCGAGCTTGATGAGGGCGAGGTGCGCCTCGCCGGCGAGCTCGGCCAGCCGTTCGCTCACCGTGGTCTTGCCCGAGCAGGTGCCTCCGGCGACACCGATCAGGAACGGTCGGTCGGGGGTGTGGTCGGCGGCGCTCATCGCGGGAGCACGATATCCGGGACGGCGCATCACCCCGTCAGGGCCGGTCGAGGGACAGGAATCGTCGGGGGTGCTTGTCACAGGGGGTGCGGCGC
>JBILUM010000349.1:0-3948 GCA_044370995.1 Ilumatobacteraceae bacterium
GACGCCCGACACCGCGATCGTCCGCGACACGCCCTGCCGTTCGAGGAAGCGGATGTTGAGCGCCATGCCGCCGATGGTCGCCGGGGCGACCTTGCTGGCGAACGCGGAACCGACCTGGGTGATGAACAGCGGACGGAGGCGGACGTGTTGCACGATCGCGCCGCCGAGGCTGAGGGTCGCGCCGAGGAAGGTGACGGTCGCGGCGGCGAGTACCGCAGGCAGCCACGCCCAGTTGGCGTCGCGCACTTGATCGAAGATCTCCGGCAGGTCGGCGAACTGCGGGAGCAAGAACCAGGTGGCACCGGCGAGCACGACGAGGGTGACGACCGTTTTCCGGTTGATCCGCTGCAGCGGTTCGAGCTCGGGCTCGTCGACCTCGGTCGGGTCGGACGACCGTGCCGTGACGGTCTGCAGGTCCTTGCGCCTCGCCGACCTCACATGACGACGCTAACGCCTGCGTCCCCGCCCACCGCACCGGCGCCGTGGTGCGCCCCGGCCTCGCGATCGTGCCGCCCGAGCCGCTGAGCTGGCGTCAGGACACGATTACAGTCGCGCGCATGGGGAGCGACCGGGGTCGACAATGAACGACGGAGGGCCCGCGACCCGCGGCGTACTGGCGACGCTGGCCGCCGGGCAGTTCGTGATGGCGCTCGACAGCACGGTCATGAACGTCTCGATCGTCACGGTCGCGGAGGACGTCGGCACCGACATCACGGGCATCCAGACCGCCATCACGCTCTACACGCTCGTGATGGCGTCGCTGATGGTGACGGGTGGCAAGGTCGGTCAGATCCTCGGCCACAAGCGGGCCTTCGTGATCGGCGCGGTGATCTATGCGGCAGGCTCGCTCACCACCGCGCTCGCCCCCAACCTGCTGGTGCTCCTGATCGGCTGGTCGCTGCTCGAGGGGATCGGCGCGGCGCTCATCCTCCCCGCGATCGTCGCGCTGGTGGCCTCGAACTTCTCGCTCGACGAACGGCCTCGCGCCTACGGGCTGATGGCGGCGGGCGCTGCCGTCGCCATCGCCGTCGGGCCCTTGATCGGCGGCCTGTCCACCACATACCTGTCGTGGCGGTGGGTCTTCGTGGGCGAGGCGGTCGTCATCGGCGGGATCCTCGTCTTCTCACGGCGAATGGCCGCGAGTCCTGCAGATCCCACCGTTCGGCTCGACCTCGTCGGCACCGTGCTGTCGGCGATCGGACTCGGCGGCTTCGTGTTCGGCATCCTGCGGTCGGGTGTCTGGGGGTTCGTGTCGCCCGCTCCCGACGCACCGGAACTCCTCGGCATCTCGCTGGCGTTCTGGTCGATGTTCGCCGGCTGCGCGATCCTCTGGGGCTTCGTCCGGTGGGAACAGCGGGTGCTCGATCGCGGCGGCGCACCGCTCGTCGACCCGTCGATGCTCACCAACATCAGGCTCCGCACGAGCCTGCTCGCGTTCGGCTTCCAGTTCCTGTTGCAGGGCGGGCTGTTCTACCTGATCTCGCTGTACTTGTCGGTCGCGCTCGGACTCTCTGCCATCGGGACGGGCGTGCGGCTGATGCCCCTGTCGATCACCCTGCTCGGTGCGGCGGTGCTCATCCCCAAGCTGCTGCCGACGGCATCCCCGCGCCGCATCGCCAGATTCGGGTTCGGTGCACTCGTCGGTGGCACGAGCCTGTTGCTCGTGCTGCTCCACTTCGGCGACGGCCCCGCCGTGGTGACCGGCCCGCTCCTCCTGGCCGGGCTCGGGGCGGGCGCGCTCGCCTCGCAACTGGCGAACGTGGCCGTGTCGTCGGTGCCGCAGGAGCGCAGCGGCGAGGTCGGCGGACTGCAGAACACCGCGACGAACCTCGGTGCGTCGATCGCGACGGCGCTCGCCGGTGCGGTGCTCGTGTCGGCGCTCACCTCCAGCTTCATGATCGGGCTCGCCGGCAATCCCGACGTGCCGGCCGAGGTGATCGCTGCGGCCGAGACCGAACTCGTCGCCGGTGTGCCGTTCCTGTCCGATGCACAGCTCGTCGCCGCGCTCGAGCAGACCGAGCTGTCCCCTGCCGTCGTCGACGAGATCCTCGAGGTCAACACCGACGCCAGGATCGAGGCGTTGCGCCGGACCTTGGGTGTGTTGGTGCTGATCGGCGTCGGTGCGCTGTTCGTCGGACGCCGCCTGCCCGACCGGCAACCTTCCCTCTCACCGCAGACCGAACCGATCGCCGGCTGACGGCGAACGGGGCGCCATCGAGCGCCGGATCAGGTGCCTCGCTCGGCCGGGCGGGCCTCGACCGTCTCGTCGACCGCGCGGCTGCGCAACGCCATCGCGACGAGCGGGAACACCACGACCGAGACGAGGCCCGCGCCCACGAGTCCCGCGGCGTTGTCGCTGCGCATCTGCCCGGTCTCGAGACCGATGGTGGTGATCACGACGAGCAGCGGGAGTGCTGAGGCCTGCAACAACGCCAGGGCCTGCACGTCGTGGCGGGGGAGGTCGTTGCGGTACAGCAGCGCCGGGAGACCACGCACGACGAGGAACAGGGCGAGGAACAGCGGCACCTTCACCAGTTCGACCGGCGCGAACAGCGCGTCGAGATCGAGCCGCACACCGCTCACCACGAAGAACAGCGGGATGAAGAAGCCGAAGCCCAACGCCTCGATGCGGTGCTGCACCTCCTCCCGGTGGTCGAACACGCTCGCGTGCGCGGCCGCCTCGGCGTCGGTCGTCGACGAGTGCTCCACCAGGAAGAGTCGGGCGACCATGCCGGCGGCGAACGCGCCGAGCAGCACGTCGAGCCCGAACTCGGCCGCAGTCCACACGAGCAGCACGCACAGCAGCACACAGATGCGCACGCCGAGCTGACCGCTGGAGTGCAGGGTGTGCGCGATCAGTGCGACGATGCGCGGCCGCGCGTCGCGTGTGGCGAGCCAGCCGACCAGGAGCGCGATCGCCGCGAACACCAGCAGCACGACGGTCGTGCGGCCGGGGGTGTCGCTCGTGAGCGCGATGGAGATCGCGACGATCGGCCCGAGCTCGCCCATCGCCCCGCTCGCGAGGAAGTTGACGCCGAGCCTGGTCTTCAGCACACCGGCATCGCCGAGGATGGGCAGCAGCGTGCCGATGGCGGTGGTGGTCAACGCGATCGCGATGAAGCGGATACCGGAGGTGACGTCGAGCGCGTGGAGCACGACGGCGGCCGCGATGCCGAGCGCGAGCGACACCATCCAGCCCTGGACGGCGAGTCGGACCGGGCGGCCCTTCACCTCGTCCGGGTCGATCTCGAACCCGGCGAGGAAGATGAGGAACACGAGACCCATCTCCGCGAGCGCATCGATCACCTCGTCGAGGTGCGCCCAGCCCAACACGTACGGTCCGATCACCATGCCGAGCCCGATCTCGATCACGACGCCGGGGATGCGTGTCCACCGCTTGGCGAGGTCGGAGATGAACGGACTGAGGGCCGCGATCGAGACGATCAGGACGAGGGTGCGGAGTGCTTCTGACGACATCTCGACCGCTCAACCGGAGGACATGGCCCGGAGCCGCAGGCCGTCACGATCGACGATCTGGACCGTGCGGCCGGCGATCGAGATCGAGGTAGGTGAGATCGGCGAACCCGTCGTTGGTGTGGCGCAGCCGTTCCGACAGCAGGTCGACGAGCCTCGGTCGAACCGGCGCAGGAACGAGGTTGCGACGACCCGATCGGACACGGCATCCGACACGGCGTCCGACATGGCAGCGAACAGCGGTGCGCTGCGCATCACCGCAGCGATGTCGACGTCGCTGCTCATGCGGCGGGCGCTCTCGTCGTCATGGCCGGTGAAGTTACCGCACCACGGATCATCTCGCGAACGGCGAGCGTTCGCTTCGTTGCATCGGTGAGCCGTGGCGGTCCGCCGCACCGCGGTGAGCCGGTCAGACGACGTTCTTGGTGCCGAGCGCCTCGACGACCGAGGCCGGCAGCGAGCCGAGGTCGCCGG
>JBILUM010000351.1:0-3933 GCA_044370995.1 Ilumatobacteraceae bacterium
CCCCTCCACTGCAGGGCCGGCAGGCCGCGGCGGCCGTCCATCGGTTCACACGGCTGGCATAGTGTCGGAATGGTGCGGACATCAGGGTTGACGAACGTGGGTCGATGACGATGGCACACGTGCGCGCCGGAACCGACACCTGGGACGAGCTGCTGGCCCCCGACGGGACGCCGCGAGATGCCGCGCGGGCGTTGCTCGACCAACTGGCGACGCTCGAGCACAGCGAGCTGCAGGAACGACAGACCCTGGCCGAGCTCGACATCCTCACGATGGGGATCACGTTCACCGTGTACTCCGATGGGCGCGGCATCGACCGGGCCTGGCCGTTCGACATCATCCCCCGGGTGATCGCCGCCTCCGAGTGGCGACAGGTCGAGGAGGGGCTGAAGCAGCGCCTCCGGGCGATCAACATGTTCATCGACGACCTGTACCACGACCAGCGGATCATCGCCGACGGCGTGTTCCCCGCCGAACTGCTCGAGCACTCGAAGAACTTCCGTCCCGAGTGCGTCGGCGCGAACCCTGTCCACGGGGTGTGGGCCCACATCTCCGGCAGCGATCTGGTGCGCGACGCCGACGGCACGATGTACGTGTTGGAGGACAACCTGCGCGTGCCGTCGGGCGTGAGCTACGTGCTGGAGAACCGGGCGATCAGCAAGCGCGTGTTCGCCGACCTGTTCGCCCGGCAGAGCATCCTCCCCGTCGACAGCTACACCGACGAGCTCAACCGGATGCTCACGTCGATCGCACCCGACGGCATCACGAACCCCACCGTCGCCGTGCTCACCCCGGGCGTGTACAACTCCGCCTACTTCGAGCACTCGTTCCTCGCACAGCGTCTCGGCGCCGTGCTCGTCGAGGGTGCCGACCTGGTGGTCGGTGAGGACGACTGCGTCTACATGCGCACGATCAGCGGCCTCGAGCGCGTGCACGTCGTGTACCGGCGCATCGACGACGAATTCCTCGACCCGGAGGCGTTCCGCCCCGACAGCGCGCTCGGCGTGCCCGGCCTGATGCGGTCGTGGCGGGCCGGCAACGTCGCCATCGCGAACGCGCCTGGCGCCGGTGTCGCCGACGACAAGGTCGTGTACGCCTGGGTGCCCGACATCATCCGGTACTACCTGGGCGAGGAGCCGATGCTGGCCAACGTGCCCACCTATCGCTGCCACTACCCCGAGGAGCGGGCGTACGTGATCGAGCACATCGACCAGCTGGTCGTGAAGCCGGCGAACGAGAGCGGCGGGTACGGGTTGCTGATCGGCGACCGGGCCACGCGCAGCGAACTCGACGCGCACATCGCGCTCATCGAGGCGGACCCACGCAACTGGGTGGCGCAGCCGATCCTGTCGCTCAGCACCGTGCCCACGCTCTGCGAGGGCGAGATCGAATCGCGCCACGTCGACCTCCGGCCGTTCATCCTGAGCGGTGCGTCGAGCTACGTCACCGCTGGCGGGCTCACGCGGGTCGCACTGCGCAAGGGGTCGCTGGTCGTCAACTCCTCGCAGGGTGGCGGGAGCAAGGACACCTGGATCGTGGAGACCGACTGATGGTCGCCCCGTCCAGCGGCCCCGTCTGCCCCGTCCACAACCTCGACACCGTCGATCCCGCCCGGCCGATCAAGAGCTGACCGTGCTGCTCTCCCGTGTCGCCGACAGCCTCTACTGGGGTGCTCGCTACCTCGAGCGCGCCGAGGACACCGCCCGCATCGTGCGTAGCTACACGGAGCTGGTGATCGACCTGCCCACGAGCGCACTGTCCACGTGGGAGCCGCTGCTCGCCGTCGCCGGCAGCAGCGTGCTGTTCGAACAACAGCACGAGGGCACCATCGGCGAACTGCCGATCGTGCGCTACCTGGTGGCCGATCAGAACAACCCCGGCAGCATCTCGTCGTCGGTGGAATCCGCCAGGGAGAACCTGCGCACCACGCGCGAGATCATCCCGCGCGAGGCCTGGCAGACCGTCAACGACCTTTACCTCTACGTCGGTTCCAACGCTGCCGGCGGCGTCGAGCGACGCAGCCGGGCGCGTTTCCTCGGTCACCTGATCGGCGAGTGCCAGCAGCTCGACGGCGTGATGACGACGGTGATGAATCGCGACGAGGCATACGAGCTGTGGCGGCTCGGCCAGTCGCTCGAACGCGCCGACATGACCACCCGCGTCGTCGGGGTGCGTGCCGCCGCACTCCTGGGCGCCGAGCGCCGCAAGGCCGACGGCGATGCGATCGCCGACATCCACGACGACGTGCAATGGATGGGTCTGCTGCGATCGGTGAGCGCCCTGCAGATGTACCAGCGTGCGACGCGGGGGCCGATCGACGGCGCAGCTGCGGTCCGATTCCTGTTGCTCGACCCCACGTTCCCGCGCTCGGTGGCGAGCTGCGCCACTCGCATCCGCGAAGCGCTGAGCCGACTGCCGCGGTCGCGTCGCACGCTCCCGGTGATGGACGAGCTCGAGCGGGTGTTGGCCGCGTCCGCCAGCGGCGACGACGACGGCGCGTCGCTCGACGCCGCGATGGAAGACGTCCAGGCCGCTCTCGCCGCGATCAACGACGTGGTGCACGAGGCATTCGTCCGATCGAGGGTGTGAGCCGCATGACCGTCGATCGGGTGGAGCCGGTTCGTGTGCGCGAGCAGATGGGTGCAGGGCCGTCGTGATGCTGTCGCGCTCGATGTACCAACCGCAGACCGGCCGCTTCGACGAGGCCGTCGCCGAGGACGGCTCGGTCCGTCCGGCGTGGTCGTCGGTGGGTGCCGCGCTCGGCGAGATGCGGCCGTCCGATCTGCTCGACCATCAGCGTCAGGCCGACCGGCTCCTCGACGCCGAGGGCGCGGGTCACCTGGTGCACGAGCTCACGCCCGACGGCAGCCACGTCGACGGAGAGCCGGCGTTCGTCGACAGTCGACCCTGGCGGCTCGACCCCGTCCCACTCGTGATCGCGCACGACGAGTTCCGATCGCTCTCCAGGGCCGTGGCCCAGCGGGCCAGGATGCTCGAGCTGCTCCTGGCCGACCTGTACGGCGAGCGCCGCCTGGTGCGCACGGGCGTCATCCCGCCGCACGTGCTGTTCTCGGTGGGAGCGCTGCGTACCACGATGGCCACGCACGCGCCCGCTCGGTGGCTCGTGCACTACGCGGTCGACCTGGTCCGCGTGTCCGACGGGTCGTGGCGTGTGGTGCAGGATCTCACCGACACACCGTCGGGTGCGGGGTACGCGATGCTCAACCGCTCGGTCGTCGCACGGGTGATGCCCGACGCGATGCGGCTCGCCGGCGTCGCGCCGATCAACACGTTCGCCGCAGTGATGCGGCGGGCGCTCGCCGCGCAGTCGCCGCCCGGCCGGAAGAGCCCGCGCACGGTGGTGCTCACGGGCGGGCCGTCGCACGCGACCTACGTCGAGCACTCGTACCTCGCGGTGCAGATGGGCTATCACCTCGCCGAGGGCGGTGATCTCGTGGTGCGCAAGAACCGTGTGTGGCTGCGGGCCCTCGACGGCGTCGAGCCGGTCGACGTCGTGTACCGGCGGCTCGAGGACGCGCGACTCGACCCGATGGATGCACGCACCGGTGGGGGAGCCGGGGTCCCCGGCATCACATGGGCGGCGCAGTCGGGCGGTGTCGCACTCGCGAACGCGTTCGGCACCCGGTTGGCGGAGGAGTCGGCGCTCGCGCCGTTCCTTCCTGCAGCCGCGCAGGGCCTGCTCGGTGAGCCGCTGGAGCTGCAGGCGCTCGGCCCCGACGACGTGCTGGCGACGACCCCGTGCGTTTCGGCCGCGAGCTACGGCGGCCTCGTGCCCGGTGCGGTGGTGTTGCGCGTGCAGCTCGCCGTCACGCCTGAGGGCATGACCGTGATGGACGGTGGCGTGGGGCGCGTGCTCGCGGCCGGCGACGATCCGGGGTCACCCTCGGCGCAGCTCGTGAAGGACGTGTGGGTCGT
>JBILUM010000352.1:0-3921 GCA_044370995.1 Ilumatobacteraceae bacterium
TGCCGAGCAGCCCACGCAGCAGACGGACCGTGTACGCCGCGGACAACACCGAGCCCACGATCACCGCTCCCAGTGCGATGCCCCCGACCGCGCCCGCATCGGCGTCGAGCAGCGCGACCAGCGCCTTCTCCTTCGTCGCGAACCCGAGCAGGGGGATCAACCCGGCCATGGAGGCACCGGCGAGACACATCAGGGTCGCGACCACCGGCATCTCGCGGCCGATGCCGCTCAGTTCGCGGATGTCGCGAGTTCCCGTCGCATGGTCGATGATGCCGACGCCGAGGAACAGCCCCGCCTTGAACACCGCATGTGCGACCAGATGGGCGACGCCTGCGTACGTCGCACCGGGCACACCGAGGCCGACGAGGATCGTGAGGAATCCCAACTGGGACACGGTGCTGAATGCGAGCAGCAACTTCGCGTCGACCTGTCGCATGGCCCGGGCACCGCCGAGCACCATCGTGATGCCACCGCACACCACGACCAGCCAACGCCAGACGTCGAGATGACCGAAGATGGGCGCCATCCGCGCCATGAGCACGATGCCGGCCTTCACCATCGTGGCCGAGTGCAGGTAGGCGCTCACCGGGGTGGGCGCGGCCATGGCTCCCGGCAACCAGAAGTGGAACGGGAACTGGGCCGACTTGGTGAAGGCGCCGACGAGCACGAGCACCGCAGCCACCGTCGCGGTGGTCCCGACCGGCGGATCGGCGGCGAGTTCGGCGAACGAGCTGGTGCCTGCGATCACCTGGAACAGGGCGACGCCGCCGAGCAGGCAGAGCCCGCCGGCGCCCGTGACGAGCAACGCCCGGAGGGCGGCGTTCCTCGCAGTGGCCGAACGATCGTTGAGTCCGATGAGCAGGAACGAACAGACGGACGTCAGCTCCCAGAAGACGAACATCGTGAACAGGTCCGAGCTCAGGACCAGGCCGGTCATCGCTCCGGCAAAGGCGATGAACAGTCCGACGAACCGGACGAAGGTGTCGTCGTGGTCGAAGTAGGCGATCGAGTAGGCCATCACGAGGAGGCCGATCAGCGAGACGACGAGCACCATCACCACGGCGAACCCGTCGAGTCGAAAGGCCAGCTCCAGTCCGAGCTGGTCGATCCACGTCCAGTGCTCGACCTCGGGCCGGTCGGCACCCACCCCGAGCACCACCGTCGTGATGGCGGTCGCGGCGAACACGCCACAGCCGAGCACCGCACCGAGCACCGGTCGTGCGCGCGTGCCGGTGAGCACGACGATCGCAGCGATCACGTGGAGGAGGATCAGGAGGGTCATCAGGTCGGGTTCATGGGTTGGAGAGGCGTGCAGAACTCATGCCGACCAGACTTCCCGGCGCACCGCCGCACACCATAGCCAGCGGACGCGAACGGGCCGGCCCGAAGGCCGGCCCGTTCTCACACTCGTCACAATTCTGGCTGGTCGCCCGAGGGCGAGGCCCGTCAGAGCGGCTTTCCGTGCTCCAGTGCGTCGAGCTCGCGTTCGATCGCCAACAACTCCTCCTTGGAACCCATGACCTTCGGGCCCTTGAACCACTTCTTGCCCGAGAACTGCCAGTACGCGCCGATCGCGAGCGCGGCCAGGAGGATCAACGGACCCGTGAAGTTGAAGTTGTTCTGCTTGAAGAAGCCGGGAGCGAACTCGTTGCTGTCGTTCCAGAATCCCCAGAAGGGCCAGAACAACGGGGCGAAGAACAGGATCGTGATGAACGCGATCCAGACCAACGAGACCCACCCGACGATCTTGTGCTTCCCCTTCAGGTTCCACGGCCCGACCTCGAAGTCAGGGTTCGTGAGACGGAGGTAGATCGGGATCGCGTACGAGATGTAGAGGCCGATCACGCAGATGCCGGTGAGCGCGAAGAACGCGGTCGAGTACCCACCCTTCTGGTACAGCGACAGCGTGCCAACGAGCGCCGACAGGGTGACACCCAGCCAGACGGAGTTCGTTGGCGTGCGGGTCTTCGGGTTGATCTTGTGCCACCACTTCGACCCCGGCAGGGCGTTGTCACGGCTGAAGGCGTAGATCATCCGGCTGTTCGCCGTCACCGAGGCGAGGCCGCAGAAGAACTGACCGACGATGGAGATGAACACCAGGAGCTTGGCGAGCTCGCTGCCGACGGCCTCGGAGATGAGCCGTGGTGCCGCGTTGACCAGGAAGAAGTCACCCTCGCTGCCGAACGCGATCTTCGTGTAGAGGTCGACGCCGTCGGCATCGACGGCGCCCTTCTTCGGCAGCGCCGCGATCATCGACAGGTTGAGGATGAGTGCAGCGATCGCAGAGACGTAGATGGCACGCACGATCGCCTTCGGTGCCTCGGTACGAGCTCCCTGCGTCTCCTCGCTCACGTGCGCCGAAGCGTCGAAGCCGGTGATCGTGTACTGGGCCAGGAGCAGACCGAGCGCGAACAGGTAGATGGTGACGAAGGTGCCGCCCGTCCACCCGGTCATACCGGGAGGGGCCTTGTCGAACGCGGCGCCGATGCCCCGAGTGTTGTCGGGGGCGATGAACAGCACGCCGGCGATGATGGCCACGCCGACGACGTGCCACCACACGCTCACGTCGCCGAGGATCTTGACCAACTGCACCTTGAACGTGTTCAGGAGTCCGTGGACCGCGAGCACGATCAGGTACGTGATGAAGATCTTCGACGTGGTGAGTTCCCAACTGTCGTCGAACATTCGGATGAAGTAGTTGATGAAGATCGAGAGGGCGTAGTCGACCGACGCGATGACGCCGATCTGGCCCAGCAGGTTGAAGTAGCCCGTGAACCAGGCCCACCGAGCGGGATTCCGCCGGGCGAGCTTGGCCGACCAGTAGTACAGACCCCCGGCCGTCGGGTAGGACGAACAGATCTCGCCCAACGCCATGCCGACGAGCAGGGCGAAGAATCCGACGATGATCCATCCGAGCGTGATGACCCGCGGCCCACTCGTGACCATGCCGAGCCAGAAGCTCGTCATACCGCCGGCGAGGATCGAGATGATCGAGAAACTGATGGCGAAGTTGCTGAACGTGCTGAGTCCGCGATGCAGCTCCTGGGCGTACCCGAGGGAGTGCAGATGGTCGCGGTCCTCGTCGATGGTCGACATGAAGAACCTCCCGTTCGCCCGGCGCGGTCCCCACGATCGCTGCCCCGAGCGGCGAGGTTCTAGCACGATTTTCGGGGGTGCCTTGACGGACCCTTGACGAGGAGGAACGATGCCCAGGAGGTGCTCAGCGGGTGGCGACGAACCAGTCGACGAGCTGCTCGGCGTGCTCGCGGCTCACCTGGATGTTGGTGCGGGTCTCGGCCATCACCTCGTCGGCCGAGGTGCCCATCTTCTCGAGCTCGGCAGCGCCCGGCCCCTTCGTCCACCGGGCCATGATCGACTCGTGGACCTCGGGGTGGAACTGGGTGCAGAAGCTGCGGCCGAGCTGCCAGGCCTGCGGCCCGACCGAACTGCGGGCGAGCTCGGTCGCAGCCGGCGGCACGGTCACCACGTCGTAGTGCCACTGCAGCCACGGGCCCTCGGCGATCACATCGGGAAGGTCGCTCACCACGTCGTACCACCCGATCTCCGGCTCACGCGCCCGCTCCACCGTGCCGCCGAGCGCGAACGCCATCGACTGGTTGCCGAAGCAGATGCCGAACTGCGGCACGCCGCGCTCGTGGGCCTCGCGGATGAGCGCCGCCTCGGCCGCGACGTTGGCGGCGACCTCCGGCCAGTACACGCTCCATTCGCTGCCGAGCAGCAGGACGAGGTCGTGGCCGGCCAGCTCGGGCCATTCGTCGGGATGCTCACGGAAGCACTCCGTGAACGAGTAACCGTGGAAACGGAAGCGGTCACCGACGTACCCGGCGTCGGCGTCGTTCTGGTTGGCGATCAGCAGCGCACGCATCGTCCCCACGGTATCCGGCGGCGGCGGGCGGCGCC
>JBILUM010000605.1:0-2596 GCA_044370995.1 Ilumatobacteraceae bacterium
CGTTCGCCTCGACGAAGAACACGTCGAGACCGCTGTCGGGCAGCTGGTCGGTGATGCACGACAGCACGCGCTGCGGGTCGATCGCCAGGGCCGAGGCCGGGAACGCCGACCCCGACTCGACCGGCAACGCCTCCTCGGCCGACAGCTCACCACCCACGTAGACGTACGGGGTGACCGTCTTCGCGACGGGATCGGCGACGAACAGGTTGACGAGCAACGGCGTGGCGTTGATCTCGAAGTACACCTGCTCACCACCCAGCTCGGCCTCGACCGCGGCGACCGCATCATCGATCTCGTCGACCATCAGCACCGGGTCGTCGACGGCCGCACACTCGGTGGGACCGAGGGAGAAGGTCGTCTCGGGAGCCGAGCCACCGTCGTCGCTGCACGCCGGCAGGAGCACGACTGCGCACGCGATGGCGACCAAGAGGCCCCCGCGCATCAGGTCTCCATCACGACGGGCACGATCATCGGACGACGCTTGGTGCGGTCGCTGACGAACTTCCCGGCGGCGCGACGCACGTCGCGCTCGAGGCTCTCGACGTCACGCACCCCGCTGGCGAGCGACTTCTCGACCGCGAGGGCGACCGTGTCGCAGGCCTCGTCGAGCAGGTCCTCGGCCTCGGGGGCGTACACCCACCCGCGCGTGATGATCTCGGGCCCCGTGAGGACCTTGCGCGTCTCCATGTCGACGGTGACCACGACGACCACGACGCCTTCCTCGGCGAGGAGTCGGCGGTCGCGGAGCACGCCCTGGCCGACGTCGCCGATGATGCCGTCGACGTACAGGTAGCCGGCCGGGATGCGACCGGCGTTGACCAGGCCGTCGTCGCCGAGCTCGAGAACGTCGCCGTCCTCGCACAGCAGCACGTGGTCGCGGGCGACACCCATCAGCATGCCGAGCTTCGCGTTGGCGACCATGTGGCGGTACTCGCCGTGGATCGGCACGTACCACTCGGGATTGGTGATCGACAGGTACGTCTTCAGCTCGTCCGCCTGCGCATGGCCGGTGGCATGCACGTCGGCGACGCCGCTGTGCACGACCTCGCACCCGGCACGCAGCAGACCGTCGATCACCCGGTTGACGTTGCCCTCGTTGCCGGGGATCGCGTGGCTCGACAGGATCACCGTGTCGTGCTCACCCACCTTGACGAACTTGCTCTCGCCACGAGCGAGCAGCGCGAGCGCCGACATGGGTTCGCCCTGCGAGCCGGTGGAGACGATGCACACCTTGCCCGGCGGGTACGAGTCGATGTCGTCGATGTCGACGAGCGACGCATCGGCGATCTTGATGATCCCGAGGTCGCGCCCCATCCGCACGTTCTTCTTCATGCTCAACCCGAGCGTCGCGACCACGCGCCCGGTGGCCACCGCGGCGTCCATGATCTGCTGGATGCGGTGCAGGTGGCTGGCGAAGCTGGCCGTGATGATGCGGCGGTCGGGCTGCTCCATGAACAGCTGCCGCAGCACCCCGCCGACGCTCGACTCGCTGGGCGCGTGCCCGTGTTCCTCGGCATTGGTGGAGTCGGCGAGCAGCAAGCGGATGCCATCGTTCGACGCGAGCGCACCGATGCGGCCGAGATCGGTGCGACGACCGTCGACCGGGGTGAGGTCGAGCTTGAAGTCGCCCGTGTGCAGGATGACGCCCTGCGGCGTGTGCAGGGCGATCGCGTGGGCATGCGGCACCGAGTGGGTGACCGGGATGAACTCGACGTCGAAGGGGCCGATGCGGCGACGCTCACCGTCTTGCACCGCGACCAGTTCGGTCCGGCCGAGCAGGCCTGCCTCCTCGATGCGGTTGCGCGCCAGCCCGAGGGCGACGGCTGAACCGAAGATCGGGAAGCTCAGGTCGCGCAACAGGTACTGCAGCGCACCGACATGGTCCTCGTGGCCATGGGTGACCACGCACCCCTCGATGCGGGCTGCGTTCTCGCGCAGATAAGTGAAGTCGGGCAGCACGAGATCGATGCCGTGCATGTCGGCATCGGGGAACATGAGGCCGCAGTCGATGAGCAGGATGCGATCGTCGTGCTCGATCGCCATGCAGTTTCGGCCGATCTCACCGAGACCGCCGAGGAATGCGATGCGGACGGGTGCGCTCACAGCGTCACGCGCGAGTCGGAACTCGAGGAGAAGTGGTCAGCGGTCGGGACGGTGGGGGAACGCATCCCGCCAGCGTTGCAGATTCGCCGCCACGAGAGGTGCTCGCTCCTCGACGAATGCCGGGGCATCGCCCATCGGGAGCCTCGCCTGGCCCACCGGGATGCCCAGATGGCGCATCATCGCCTTGGTCGGGATCGGGTTCGGGGCATCGTCACCGGTCTCGAACGCGAAGCTCTCGAGCATCCGGCTGTTCACCAGGCGGGCACCGACGACGTCGCCCTTCTCCCACAGGTCGAACATCTCCTGGTGGTCGGGACCGGTCCAATGGGTGGCCACGCCGACGACACCCACGGCGCCGACGGCCAGCAACGGCAGCGTGAGCCCGTCGTCACCGCTGTACACCTCGACGTCGAGCTCGGCGTTCGCCGCGGCATGGACGAGCGCAGCGGTCTCGCCGGGATTCCCGGCGGCGTCCTTCAACGCCCCGATGTTC
>JBILUM010000354.1:0-3877 GCA_044370995.1 Ilumatobacteraceae bacterium
GTCGTGGTGGTGGGCGCCGGCAACGCGGCGGGTGAGATCGTGCGCAGCCTGCTGAACACCATCGATGCTCCGTACAAGCCGGTGGCGCTGCTCGACGACGATCCGCTCAAGGCCAACATGCGCATCCAGGGTGTGAAGGTGCAGGGCGTGATCGAGGACCTGGCCGGCGTCGCGCGTCGCAACGGTGCGGTGGCGGTGCTGATGGCGATCCCGACCGCCGAACGCGATCTGGTGCGGCTGGTCGAGCAGCTCTCGCGTGAGGCGAGGTTGCCGATGTTCGTCCTGCCCGAGGTGCGCGACCTGTTCACGGCGCCGGCCGTGACCGACATCCGTCCGGTCACCGAGGCCGACCTGTTGGGCCGAGACCTGGCCGAGATCGACACCGCTGCGGTGGCCCACTACATCACCGATCGGCGCGTGCTGGTGACGGGCGCCGGTGGCAGCATCGGCAGCGAGCTGTGCCGTCAGCTGGCCCGGTTCGAGCCCGAGGCACTGATCATGCTCGACCGCGACGAGAGCGGTCTGCACGGCACGCAGCTGAGCATCGAGGGTCGGGCGCTGCTCAACTCACCCAACCTGGTGCTGGCCGACATCCGCGACGAGGCCCGTCTGCAGGAGGTGTTCCAGCAGCACCGGCCGCACGTGGTGTTCCACGCGGCGGCGCTGAAGCACCTGCCGCTGTTGGAGGGCGCTCCGGACGAGGCGTGGAAGACGAACGTGCTCGGCACCGAGCACGTGCTGGCCGCGGCCCAGGCCGTCGGCGTCGATCACTTCGTGAACATCAGCACCGACAAGGCCGCCGATCCGGTGAGCGTGCTCGGCAGCTCGAAGCGCATCACCGAGCGGCTCACGTCGCACATGTCCGAATGTTCGCCGGGTGCGTACGTGTCGGTGCGGTTCGGCAACGTGCTCGGGTCGCGCGGGTCGGTGCTCACCATCTTCCGCGAGCAGGTGGAGCAGGGTGGCCCGCTCACCGTCACCCACGAGGACGTCACCCGGTTCTTCATGACCGTGCAGGAGGCCGTGCGGCTCACCATCTACGCCGGCGCGATCGGTGAGAGCGGTGACGTGATGGTGCTCGACATGGGCGAGCCGGTGAAGATCATGGACGTGGCGAAGCGGTTCTCGCGTCAGCGCACACCGAACATCGAGATCGTGGTGACGGGTCTGCGCGAGGGCGAGAAGATGCACGAGGACCTGTTCGGTGAGGGTGAGTTCGACGTTCGTCCGGTGCATCCGTTGATCAGCCATGTGCCGGTGCCGCCGCTCGCGATGGAGACGGCGATGGCCGCGTACGGGCGGGGCGAGCTGCCGATGAACGTCCTGCTCCACACGCTCGCTGTCGGGTCGCCGCGGCGCGAGGTCGCCTGATGCGCATCTGGTTGTCGCCGCCCGACGTGGGTGTCGACGAGCAGGAGCGGATGACCCGGGCGATCCAGGGTGGGTGGGTTGCTCCGGCCGGTCCCGACCTGGCGGCGTTCGAGGCCGACATCGCTGCGTTCACCGGGTGGAAGGGTGCGGTCGCACTGTCGAGCGGTACCGCCGCGTTGCACCTGGCGTTGCTGGCGGTGGGTGTGCAGCCGGGCGACGAGGTGCTGGTGAGTACGTTCACGTTCGCGGCGAGCGCGAACGCGGTGCGCTACTGCGGTGCGCACCCGGTGTTCATCGACAGCGACCACGTCAGTTGGAACATGAACCCCGAGCTGTTGGCCGAGGAGCTGGCCGAGTGCGCGGCGCGGGGCAAGCTGCCGGCGGCGGTGGTGGTGGTCGATCTGTACGGGCAGTGCGCCGACTACGACCCGATCATGGCGATCTGCCGCGAGTACGGCGTGCCGGTGATCGAGGACTCGGCCGAGAGCCTGGGCGCCACGTACAAGGGTCGTCCAGCGGGCACGCTCGCCGACATCGGGATCTTCTCGTTCAACGGCAACAAGATCATGACGACGTCGGGTGGAGGCATGTTGCTCACGCCCGACGAGGAGATCGCCGAACGGGTGCGTTATCTCGCCACCCAGGCCCGTCAGCCGGCGGTGCACTACGAGCACACCGAGGTGGGGTTCAACTACCGGTTGAGCAACCTGCTCGCCGCGTTGGGCCGTGGTCAGTTCGCCCGTCTGCCCGGGTTCGTCGAGCGCCGCCGTGCGATCAACGACCGCTACCGCGAGCTGTTGGCCGACGTGGAGGAGTGCGACTTCATGCCGGTGCCGGAGTGGAGCGGCTGGAACGGGTGGCTGAGCTGTCTGGTGTTCGCGGTGCCGGGTGTGAGCCACCGGGTGCACAACGCGTTGCTGGGCAGCGAGATCGAGTCGCGTCCGTTGTGGAAGCCGATGCACCGTCAGCCGGCGTTCGCCGAGTACCGGGCGCGCACCGATGCGACGAGCGATCACATCTTCGATCTCGGGTTGTGCCTGCCGAGCGGAAGTGCGCTCACCGACGACCAGGTGGTGGAAGTGGCCGACCTGGTGCGCAGCAAGATCCGCAGCCGCGCTCGCACCTGACCGGTCGTCTGGCACGTTCCGGCTCGACCTGCTCGGTTCAGGGTCTCAGCAGTCGGCCATGGCGTGCAGCGCCGCGCACAGCTCGTGCCGCCGCCCTGGTGCCAACGAGCCGAGCCTGCGGGTGAGCACCGACTTCGGGACGACGGCGAGCGAGTCGAACGACGCAACGCTCTCGTGGTCGACGCCATCTGCCGGCCCGACCGGCAGGCAGGTCGGTATGCGCCTGATGGTCGAGGTGAGTGGTGCAACGACGAGCGTGGAGAGCACGGGAATGGCTTCATTGCGGCTGACGATCAACACCGGTCGACGTTTCTGGTTGGGTGTCTCCATCCACCAGATGTCGCCCTGTTGGATCGCGATCACCAGGGCTCGGCTTCCGTGAGCGCGATGGCGCTCGACATCGCGAGGTCGATGTCGTCATCGGTCTGAGGTACCTCTCGGTACGAGTCGGCGATCGCTGCGCCGGTGCGACGTCGTTGGTGGGCGTCGTACAGCTCGCGGAGAGCCAGTCGGACGACGTCGGAACGACTTTCTCCGACACCGTCGGCGACCAGTTCGTCGAGGCGCTGCACTTCCCACCCGTTGAGCCGTGTCGGCACCTGCACCGTCATGGGCTGAGCATACATTCCGTCAGACGCGATGTCATACGTCGCGTCAGACGACCGGTTGGGTGGTGCGAGCAGTCAGGTCGGGGTGAGCGCTGTGCGGGGTTCGAAGCGGTCGGCGAGGAGGGTGAGGAGTTCGGCGGCGTCGAGTTCGAGTTGGGCGTGGGTGGCGGCTCGCTCGGCGGGGTCCATCGCCTCGAGGGCGTCGTCCATGCGGCACACGAGCACGGCGAACGAGTGGGTCTTCGTGGAGCCGACGAGGGCTTCGATCGCGGGGCGCACGCGGTCGCGCAGGTCGATCGCGGTGGTCACGAGTGCTCGGGCGTCGGCGTCGCTCACCTCGCCGCTGTCGACCTGGCGAAGGAGTGAACAGCGGTAGCTGCGGCACAGGGTGGGACGGTCGTCGTAGATGGTGCACCGCTCGTGGAAGGCGTGACACGGCTGCTCGAACCGGGCCTCGGCTTCGAACAGCAACAGGTGGAAGCCGGTGCGCAGCAGCACCTCGCGGTCGTCGCCGTGTTCGAGGGCGACGGTGGAGTGCATGGTGCCGTCGCAGCAGAGCCCGCAGTCGAGGCACAGCGAGGTCGTCGAGGAGGAGCTCGTCACGTGGTGATCACCTCGTCAGTATCACCGCTGGCACACGACTTCGGCGTCGAGGGTGGAGGCCTGGCCGTGCGGGGACGCGCCAGTGCGGTGCAGCCGGGTGGCTGCACCGCTGGTGGGTGCTCGACGTTGGTCCCCCGGGTGGTGCTCGGGGTGATGTTGGGTTGGTCG
>JBILUM010000355.1:0-3863 GCA_044370995.1 Ilumatobacteraceae bacterium
CGCCCGATCCGTTTCCCGAACTGCAACTCGAACGCGATCGCCTGACGTTCTCGCGGGCGTGTCGCGACGCGATGATCGAGCGGTTCTCGAGCCTCGACCCGGACGCGTCGGCCGATGCGATCACCAAGGAGTACGTCGAGGTCACCGTGGCCGAGGCGCTCGAAGATCTGCAGACACCCGGCGCCGGCGACTTCTTCGGCCGCATCACCGAGGAGTTGCGTACCGGCGCGCCGGCGGGGGCGACCCGCGACACGTACTACATCGGGCGCCGGCACATCGAGGACGAACAGCACGAGCCGGTGGTGGTCGACTGGCGTGCCCCGATCGCGGCGCCGTTCTACCGAGCCACCGGCGTCGACCCGTTGGGGCTCGCTCATCGCCGGCGTTTCACCCTGGTGGAGGGCGAGCTCGCGGCATACCTCGACGAGCACCTCGACGACCCCGACGCGGCCGAGGCCGCGAGCGGGGTGCCCGACCCGGTGCTCGCCGAGATCGGCGCGGCCCGCACCGGTGCGATGCGCGAGATCGTCGCCACGATCCAGGCCGAGCAGGACGTGGTGATCCGAGCCCCGATCGACCAGTGCCTGGTGGTGCAGGGCGGCCCCGGCACCGGCAAGACCGCGGTCGGTCTGCACCGTGCCGCGTACCTGTTGTTCGAGCACCGGCGTCGGCTCGTGCGCGACGGCGTGCTGGTGGTGGGACCGAACGCGGTGTTCCTCGACTACATCGGCAACGTGCTGCCGTCGCTCGGCGAGCGCAGCGTCCAACAGCGCACCGTGCTCGACCTGTGCATCCCCCGGCTCGAGACGATGGACGGCGTCGACCCCGACGACGTCCGCCGGGCCAAGGGGTCACCCGAGATGCTCGCCGCACTGGAGATCGCGGTCACCCGCCACGTGCAGTTGCCGACCGAGCCGGTGCGCCAGCCCTTCGGCGCACGCACGCTCGTGTTCGAGGCCGACGAGATCGGCGAGTGGATCACGATGGCGCTGAACGGCAACCTGCCGGTGAACCGCCGCCGCGAGTCGCTGAAGCCGATCATCGACCGGGTGCTGTTGCAGCGCACGGGCAAGGACGGTGCGTACTCGAAGATGGACGTGCTGCGCCCGTTGCTCACCAAGTGTTGGCCGGCGGTGCAGCCGATGAAGCTCGTCGACCAGCTCCTCGCCGAGCACGGCTTCGGCCCGTCGGGCAAGAAGCGCCGGTGGACCGCCGCCGATCAGCTGCTGGTCGACGAGGCCAACACCTTGTTGAACGGCACGCCGTTCACGTTCGGACACGTCGTGGTCGACGAGGCCCAGGACCACTCGGCGGTCGCGTTGCGCGTGATCGGTCGGCGCAGCCCGACCGGCTCGATGACGGTGCTCGGCGACCTCGCCCAGTCGACCACGCCGGCCGGCCAGGACGACTGGGACGTCGCCCTCGGCCACCTCACCCGGGCAGCGGGATCGGTGGCGCACCTGACGATCGGCTACCGCGTGCCTGGCCCGATCCTCGACGTGGCCAACCGGTTGCTGCCGCACACCGGTGTGTCGACCGTGGCAAGCACGAGCGTGCGCGTCGACGGTGGCGAGCCGGTGGTCGTGCGCGTCGACGCCGATCGGTTGGCGGCAGCGGTCGCGACCGAGGTGGCGTCGGTGCGCCACCGTCACCACAACACCGGGATCGTGGCGCCCGATCGCCTGTACGACGCGATCGACGAGGCGCTGCGGGTACACGGTCTGAGGGCGTGTCGACGGGTACAGCACCTCGAGCGCGACGAGGTGCCGGTCTTCGGCGCTGAGGCCGTGAAGGGCCTGGAGTTCGACGGTGTGGTGGTGGTGAACCCGGCGGAGATCGTGGCCGACGGCGGCGAGCACCGAGGCGCCCGCCTGCTCTACGTGGCGATGACGCGCGCCGTGCAGGTGCTGCACCTGGTGAGCGACCGCGACCTGCCCGCCGAGCTCGGCGGCTGGCAGAGCGCCCCCTCGATCGGCGGCTGACTGTGGCCGACTGTGGCACGCGTGCAGCCGACTGGCTAACGTCCGGATCACTGTCGACTACGACCTCTGGGGGGTCCACGTGAAGACCAAGGCTGCCATTCTCTGGGAAGTCAACACGCCATGGAGCGTGGAGGAGATCGAACTCGATCCGCCGAAGCCGGGTGAGGTGCTGGTGAAGATCGCTGCGAGCGGCATGTGCCACTCCGACGAGCACCTGATGACCGGCGACCTGCCGTTCGCGCTGCCGATCATCGGTGGCCACGAGGGCGCCGGTGTGGTGCAGGAAGTGGGCGAGGGCGTCAGCTGGCTCGCCCCCGGCGATCATGTCGTGTTCGGGTTCATCCCCAGCTGCGGTCGTTGCCCCAGCTGCTCGACCGGCCACTCGAACCTGTGCGACCTCGGTGCGCTCATGGGTCTCGGCCGCCAGATCGACGGCACGGCTCGCCACCACGCCAAGGGCACCGACCTCGGCCTCATGTGCATGCTCGGCACCTTCGCCCATCACACCGTGGTGAACGAGGCCAGCTGCATCAAGATCGACAAGGACGTCCCGCTCGACCGCGCCTGCCTGCTCGGCTGCGGCGTGGTCACCGGTTGGGGTTCGGCGGTGTACGCCGCCGAGGTGAAGCCCGGTGACACCGTGGCCGTCGTCGGTGTCGGTGGCATCGGTGCCAACGCCATCCAGGGCGCGAAGCTCGCCGGTGCCAAGCGCGTCATCGCGATCGACCCGGTCGAGTTCAAGCGTGAGAAGGCGATGGAGTTCGGCGCCACGCACACGTTCTCGTCGATGGAAGAGGCGCTGCCCGGCATCCAGGAGCTCACGTGGGGCACGATGGCCAACAAGGTCATCATGACCATGGGTGTCGGTTCCGGCGAGGTCATCGGTTCGGCGATGGCGCTGGCCTCCAAGCGCGGTCGCGTGGTCGTCACCAACATCCACCCGGCGCTCGAGTACTCGGCGTCGATGAGCCTGCTCGACCTCACGCTGATGGAGAAGCAGCTCGTCGGGTCGCTGTTCGGTTCGGGCAACCCCCGCGCCGACATCCCGAAGCTGATCGGTCTCTACCGTGAAGGTCAGCTCGACCTCGACGGTCTGGTCACCACCGAGTACACGCTCGACGGCGTGAACGACGGCTACGACGCCATGCGGGCGGGCACCAACATCCGCGGCGTCATGAAGTACGACTGAGCCGTCGCCTCATGACATCCACGTCGGCGGGGCTCGTCGACCGGCTGCTCGGGCAGGTCGTCGGGCGTCGTCGCGAGCTGGAACTGGTGGTAGCGGCGCTGGCCGCCGACCGCCACATCGTGTTGGAAGGGCCTCCGGGCACGGGCAAGAGCACGTTGCTGCGTGCGGTCGCGCACGAGCTCGGCATCGGGTTCGAGTTCGTCGAGGGCAACGCCGAGCTCACGCCGGCCCGCCTGGTGGGCCACTTCGATCCAGCTCGGGTGCTCACCGACGGCTACACGCCCGACGTGTTCGTCGACGGTCCGCTGGTGACGGCGATGACCGACGGCTCGCTGCTGTACGTCGAGGAGATCAACCGGATCCCGGAGGAGACCCTCAACGTCTTGATCACGGTGATGTCGGAGCAGGAGCTGCACGTGCCGCGCCTCGGCAAGGTCGCGTGCGCCCCCGGCTTCCGGCTCGTGGCGGCGATGAACCCGTTCGACGCCGTCGGCACGGCCCGCATCTCCAGCGCGGTCTACGACCGCATGTGCCGGCTGTCGATGTCGTACCAGAGTGCGCCGGATGAGGTCGCGATCGTGCAGCAGGCCGTCGCTGCGCTCGGCGTGGCGGCCGCAGATCCCGAGTGGCTGGGCAAGGTGGTCGAGCTCGTGCGGCGCACCCGCGACCATGCCGACCTGCGCGTGGGCTCG
>JBILUM010000076.1:0-7835 GCA_044370995.1 Ilumatobacteraceae bacterium
CATCATCCCGGCCGACCCCGCCGCATCCGCCGACGCCCAGGGGAGCGCCTACGCGGTCCTCACGCTCAACAACCCGGGTGAACGCAACACCCTCACCGCGCCGCTCGTCGCCGAGATCGTCGCGGCGATGGACGCGATCGAGGCCGATCCCCGCGTCGGCGCCATCGTCGTGACCGGGGCCGCCCCGGCGTTCTGCGCGGGAGCCAACCTCGGCAACCTCGCCGAGGCGACCGAGGAGAGCCTGGGTTCGATCTACGAGGGGTTCCTGCGCATCGCCCGCAGCGAGCTGCCGACGATCGCCGCCGTCAACGGCGCTGCGGTCGGTGCGGGCATGAACCTCGCGCTCGGTTGCGACCTGCGCATCGCGGCACGCCGCGCCAAGTTCGACACACGCTTCCTGCAGATCGGCATCCACCCCGGCGGCGGTCACACGTGGATGTTGCGGCGCATCGTCGGCCCGCAGGCGACCTTCGCCGGCGTGGTGTTCGGCGAGGTGATGGACGGCGCAGAGGCCGAGCGCGTCGGCCTGGTGCACCGCTGCGTCGACGACGACCAGCTGCTGGCCGCGGCCGGGGCGATGGCGGCTCGTGCCGCCCTCGCGCCGCGCGAGCTGGTGATCGAGGTGAAGAAGACGATCCAGGCGATGGCCGACGTCGAGACCCATCCGGCTGCCGTCAAGCGTGAGCTCGACCCGCAGGTGTGGAGCACCCGCCAGCCGTGGTTCGCGGAGCGGCTCGCCGCGCTCCAGCAGAAGATCTCCTCCAAGTAGCTGCGGGCTGTCCGCGCGTCCGCGCGGGCGTCACGGGGCCGGCAAGACGCTCACGCAGCGTGCGCGCAAAGCGCGCAGAACTGTTACGAGCGAAGCCTTCCCAGATCGAGCAGCGAGGTCTACTCTCGACTCACGGGAAGCTCTTCCACCCGTACATTCCGAGATACAACGGAGGTACTGATGAGCCAGCGCCATCGCAGCCAGGACGTGGCACCGCCACCGAAGATGGATCTGCGGGCACATGCCCACAACGAGCGGCATCGCATCAACAGCGAACTGCACGCCGTGGCCGCCCAGGTCAGTTCCGGGTACGAACCCGAGGACGTGCACGAGCCGGGTCGGGCATGGGTGCCCGGTCACCACCACGACGCCGAGCGGGCCAAGGCCCAGGCCGGTCGTGCCGGTGGCCAGCGGCACTGGAAGATGAAGATGTGGAAGCGGCGCACGACGGTCCGCCGGGCCAAGGCGCAGGCGTTCCGCCTCGCCGGCGAGTAGGCCACCGCTCGCACGATCTGCGCGATCTGCTCGATCTGCTCGATGCCGGATCTCCCGATCAGGAGATCCAGGCGTCGGTCAACTCTGCTCGTCGCTTCACCCACTCCTCGGCAGTGATGCCGAAGCGCATGTGGTCCTCCCACGTGCCGTTGATCTCGAGGTACCGAAGCGCGACGCCTTCCTCGCGGATCTGCAGCTTCTCCATCACCCGTCGACTGTTGCTGTTGCGCGGGACGATGCAGATCTCCAGTCGGTGCAGGTGCAGTTCTTCGAACGCGAAGCGGGCGAGGACTGCGACGCCTTCGGCCACGTAGCCGTGCCCCGCGCGATCGCGGTCGATCCAGTAGCCGACCGTGCCCGACTGGAGCGCGCCGCGAACGATGTTGTTCAGGTTCACCTCGCCGGCGAACACGTTGTCGACGAAGAGGGCGAACCCGTACGCCGTGCCGGCCTGGCGCTCACGATCGCGTGCGGCGCAGCGTGAGCTGAACGCGTCGCGCGATCTGGTGGGGTCGGCGACCCGGCTCGAGCGCAGCGGTTCCCAGGGCACCAGCCACTGTTCGTTGCGCACCCTCACCTCGGACCACACCGGGAAGTCCGACGGCGTGAGCGGGCGCATCATCACGCGCTTGCCGTACAACCGCAGCCCGCTCACGGCCGGCATCGAGGGATGCCCGAACGCGCCCGAGCCGGTCACGGCAGCACCGTCACGGTGTCGACCTGCAGCTTGCGCATCACAGCCACCACGGCGCAGCAGCCTGCCACGATCCGGTCGACGAGCAGGACATCGAGGCCGGGGTTGTGCGCCCGATCGGCGCGGCCCTCGGTGACGATCGTGCGGAACACGTCCTCGGCCGCAGCGCGATCGAGCTCGAACGGGAGCGTCGCCGGGCCGCCGACCTCGACGGCCACCATCGCCGTCACCTCGGGTCCGCTGATCGTGAGTTCGGCGCCGACCAGGTCGGGCAGGGCGCGGACGACGTCGTCGAGGTGGTCGGCGACGAGGCCGATCGCGTTCGTGAGGTCTTCGGGCCGTGGGGGATCAGTGGTGATATCGGCCGACAGGGTGAGCACGCCGACGGGCAACTGCACCCGCCGGTCGACGAGGACCACGACGATTTCGCGGTCGCCGAGCTCGACGTGGGCGCTCATGTCGGCGCCAACGTGCCCGGCGTTGCGTCAGCGGCGCTCGTGGTCGGTGCCGCGAGCTCGTTCGCGACCCAACGGCCGACCGGATCGTCGCCGCCCGCGAGGTGCCAGGCGTAGTGGGCGTGCAGGCACTTGACCCCGGTGCGCGTGCCGGCGACGCCACCGGACGGTCGGGGGCCCGTGTGGTCGGACGGCACGAGTGCGTCGCGCTCGATCGCGTACCGACGGTGCGCATCGGCGACCTCCGCCGGCGGGATCTCGTGCTCGGCCCGGCGGACGCCACCGGTCGACTCGAGTCGGCTCACGACCAGGGCCTCCCGGTCGCCGACGAGCCAGTAGCGGGTGGGCATCGGTGTGCCGTCGTCGAGCACGGGGCGGTTGCGCAGCACCACCGGATCGCCGTCGGCGCGGCGGACGGCGATCTCGTAGCCGGCCTGGGGCTCGCGCCCGAGCAGGGCGCGCACCCGCTCGCGATCGGCTGCGGTGGGCGCACCGTCGGCGACGATCACATGGCTCGGCGCCGGGTCGGGGGACGCAGGCACGACGTGGGATCGGTGGGCTGGTGCGACGGGCGGGAGGGGCCGGTTACTTGCGGAACCGGCGCAGCACCAGCATGAGCAGCACGAAGCCGCCGAGCGCCGGCAGGAGGCGCTTCAGGACCGCGGTGCCCGCCAGGCCGGAGAGCTCGATCGGCTCGTTGGCCGGACCGTCGATGACGCGCTTGGTGGGCGCGCCGGTGCCACCGGCCGGGGCCGCTGCGGGTGCCTCAGGAGCAGGCGTCACTGCGGGCGCATCGGCGGCCGCGGGTGCTGCATCGGCGGCCGCTGACACAGCCGGTTCGGCGTCGGCAGGCACAGCAGCAGCGGGGGCGGGAGTGGGAGTGGCGGGCTCGGGAGTGGTGCCGCTGGCATCGAGCATCGTGTTGAGGTTGGTCGCGAACTGCGCCATCAGCTTCTTGCTGACGTCGCCCATGATGCCGCGACCGAACTGGGCCACCTTGCCGGTGATCCGCAGGTCGGTCTCCACGACGCACTTCGTCTGGTTGGCGTCGATGGTCTGCAGCGTGGCGGTGATCATCGCGTCGGCGTTGCCCTTGCCGGTGGTGTCACGGCCTTCGCCGTGGAGCACGGCCTTGTGGTTGGCGTCGTCGCGTTCGACGAAGTGCGCCTCGCCCTTGAACACGGTCGAGATCGCCCCGAGCTTCACCTTCACCACGCCGCGGTAGATGTCGCCCTCGATCTCCTGCAGTTGCGCGCCCGGCATGCACGGGGCGATGCGCTCCACGTCGGTGAGCACGGCCCAGGCGTCGTCGATCGGCCGGTGGATCACGAACTCGTTCAGGAGCTTTTCCATCGCTGCACATCCTCCAGGGTGTCGATATCTGCTGCCGTCCCCGAGCACGAGACCTCGTGCACGAGTTCGGGATGCTCGCGCATCACGGTGCGAGCCCCATCATCCCCCGTCACCGGCAGCAGCGGCCACACGGACCGGTGCAGCCGTACCGGGTGCGGACCGCGGCGCCCATCATAGGAGGCGACCACGATCGGCCACTCCGGCGGCGCGTGGGCAACCGCTCGCCACGCCGAGGGTGCGACGCCGGGTTGGTCGCCCAGCCCGACGAGGACGTGATCGGCGCCGAGGTCGGACGCGAGAGCGAGACCGACGGCGATGGAACTCGACTGTCCATCTGCCCAGTCGGGGTTGTCGACGACGGTGACGCGGTCGGTGAGGTCCTTCGCCAGCGCGATCGGCGCCGCGCCGGTGACCACCACCACGGGGCCGATCCCGGCGGCGAGCGCGTGCTCGATCGCGTGTTCCGCGAGCGGTCGGGTGCCGAGCTCGGTCGTCACCTCGGTGACGAGCTTGTGGTGCTCGCCGAGGAAGCGCGACCCTGCGCCGGCGGCGAGGACGACGGCGACGGTGTGCACGCGGCCACGTTACCGGCGGCCACCGCAGCGCTCCCGGGCCGACTGCGTGGGCGCCGGGACCGCGGCGGGACCGCGGCGGGGCCGCGCCGGGACCGCGCCGGGACGGCGTGATCGCCGACTCCACCGGTTCCCCCGGGGTGTGACGGTGAGGCGACGGTCACATGACGAAAAGATGACGACGCGCTTGAACATGACGGTTGTGTGACGGTACAGTTGCGGTCGTTACGACCCGCCGGTTCGCCGGTCCCCCCGCTCGTCGGCCCGCCGTCGAGCTCGGTGGGGCTCTCCCGAGGGGTCGTGATGACAGCGGTTGCGCTCTCGTACGGCGCTCCTGCGTGATCGTGTCGGCCGGACCTCACCCAGGGGTCCTCCCCCCACCGCTCACGACAATCCACGTCCCCGACGCTCAGGCGGCGCAGGACGCGAGACCGAGGAGTCGTCCGTCACCATGTCCAACCAGCCGCACATCCGGCGTTCAGCTCGTCGGTTCGTCCTGGCAGCCGCACTCGCCACCGCAGGGGTCTCCACCCTTGCCCTGCCGATCGCCGGCCCGCTCACCGCCCATGCCGCGCCGGCAGCGATCGGCTCCGTGCAGGGCCGGGCCCGCCAGGCCGACGCCGTCGCCGATCAGGCCGCACAGGCCCTCTCGCTCGCCCAGCGTTACCAGGAGACCGGCGACACCGCCGCCCTCACCTCGTTCGAGCAGCAGCTCGATCTCATGGCCGTCACGATCGCCAACCGCATTGCCCTCGACCCCGCCGAGATGCAGCGGGCCTGGGCCGAGGCCGACCTCGAACACCAGACCGCACTCGTCGCCGCGCTCAGCCAGCTCGGCGTGGCGTACCGCCGGAACACCAGCAAGCCAGGTGTCGGGTTCGACTGCTCCGGACTCACCACCTATGCCTGGGCCCAGGCCGGCCTCGATCTCACCCGCCAGAGCTCGGCCCAGATCCGTGCGGCAGCACCGAGGGAGCTCGAGACGGCCATGGCCGGCGACCTCGTCCAGTACCCCGGTCACGTGATGATCTACCTGGGCGTCGATCGTGCCGTCGTGCATGCCGTGATGCCCGGTCGCCCCGTCGAGGTCGACGTCGTCAAGGCCCGCCGCAACCTCAAGTTCGGCGACCCGACCGGCTGATCACCGTTGCGGCGGCCGAAGCGCCGCCGGCCGGCGAGCCCAGGTCAGCTGTGGATCGGACCGTCGGCGTCGCGCAGCGACGGTGCGGCCCGACCCGTGCGCCGGGCGATGATCTCGGCACAGATCGAGATCGCGGTCTCCTCCGGGGTCCGTGCTCCCAGGTCGAGTCCGATCGGCGACATCAACCGGTCGAGCTCTGCGTCGGTGACGCCCACCTCGCGCAGCCGCTCGACCCGCTTCGCGTGCGTCTTGCGGCTGCCCATCACCCCGATGTAACCCACGCGGGTGGCGAGCGCGCCCTGCACCGCCGGCACGTCGAACTTCGGGTCGTGGGTGAGGATCGCGACGGCATCGCGTTGGCCGAGCTGTTCGCCGCGGCGCTCGAACAGGCCACCGGGCCACGACACCACCACCTCGTCCGCCGCAGGGAAGCGTCGGCGCGTCGCGAAGATCTCACGCGCGTCGCACACGATCACCCGGTAACCGAGGACCTTCGCCACGCGCGACAGCGCAGCGGTGAAGTCGACGGCGCCGAAGATCCACATCTGCGGCGGCGGCGACCAGCTCTCGACGAACACCGCCAGTGTGGGCGCGTCGACGAGATCCTCGGGCGTGGTCTGGCCCTCGGGTCCGTAGTGGCGGATGCCCGACCGACCCGCCTCGAGCTCCGCGAGTGCGTCGCGAGCGACGATCCGGTCGAGCTCGGGGTGTCCGAGTCCGCCGAGCACCTCGTCGGGGGTCACCAGCAGCTTGCGGCCCGGGTGCGGGCCGTCGATGACGGTGGCCAGCGCCGTGGGCTGCTGCGCTCGCAACCGATCGCGCAGGACGTCGTACAGAGCGGCGCTCATCTCGTGCCCTTCCCGAGGGTCGCCACGTCGACGCTCACCAGTCGAGCGCTTCGATGAAGAGTCGGATCGTGCCGCCGCAGGTGAGGCCGACGGCGAAGGCCTCGTCGTCGCTGTAGCCGAACGTGACGATGCCGGGACCGCGCTCGCCGTGGAGCACCCCGAGTGCCTCGCTCACGACCGCGCCCTCCACGCAGCCACCGCTGACGCTGCCGGCGACCTCGCCCGCCTCGTTGACCGCCATCGCAGCTCCGGGTTCGCGCGGTCCGGAGCCGAGGATGTCGACCACGCGGGCCACCGCGACGCGCTTGCCGTCGGCGCGCCAGCGGTCGATGTCGTCGAGCAGTTCACGCATGGCTCGGTCCTCCTTGTGACGTGCCGGCGGTCGTCGTGCCGGCGGTGGTGGCGGTGGTGGCGGTGGATGCGGACGTGGCGCCGGCCCGGTACACGCTGCGGGTGCCGCCGTCGAGCGTATGGGCGGAGATGGTCGCCGCCAATTCCTCCATCGCCGCGATGGAGTGCCCCTCCACGAAGGCGTCGACGTAGGGGAGCGCTGCCGCCATCCCGCGGGCGAGCGGGGCGTACCCGGGGGTCACCTTCAGCGGGTTCACCCAGATCGTGCGGAACGCGACCCGATGAAGCCGCAGCATCTGCTCGCCGAGCAGGGCCGGGTCGCCGCGGTCCCACCCGTCGGACAGGATGACCACGATCGAGTTGCGGGCCATGCCGCGCACGCCCCACTCGTCGTTGAAGCGCATGAGGCACTCGCCGAGCCGGGTGCCGCCGTTCCAGTCGAGCACGCGGGCGGCCGCCGCCTGCAGGGCCTTGTCCGGATCGCGACTCGACAGCTCGCGGGTGACCCGTGTGAGCCGGGTGCCGAGCGCGAACGCCTCGACCCGCTGACGGCCGGCGACCGCGGCGTGGACGAACCGCAGCATGCCTCGCGCATACGGCTCCATCGATCCGCTCACGTCGAGCAGCAGCACGAGCCGACGCATCCGCTCGCCGGGCTCGCGCCACTTGCGGTCGATCGGCTCACCGCCGGCGCGCAGCGAGGCGCGGATCGTGGCGCGGATGTCGGGGTTCTGCCCACGGTTCGACCGCTGGGTGCGGAACGACGCGCGGGGCGGCCCCGCGAAGCGCAGGTCGCTCATGAGCGACTGGGCGAGTTCGAGTTCGTCCTCGGAGTACGACGCGAAGTCCTTCTGGCGCAGCACTTCGGTGGTCGAGAAGCGAAGCTGCAGCGTCGGTTCGTCGTTGGGCTCGGCGCTGTCGGCGTCGCCACCGTCGTGATCCTCGTCGTCGTCGATGGCGATCGTGATCTTCAGCGGTTCCTCGGGCTCGTCCACGTCGCCGGAGCCGCGACGCTGCTCCCAGAAGACGGCGAACGCTCGGTCGAACACCCCGAGGTCCTCCGGCTTGCGGACGAGGGTGCTCCGCGCCGCCCAGTACACGGCGTCGCGGGAATCGATGCCGAGGAGACCGACCGACTCGACGAAGTCGAGCACGCT
>JBILUM010000163.1:0-6038 GCA_044370995.1 Ilumatobacteraceae bacterium
ATCGGCACGGCGAGGCCGAGGCCGCGCAGCACGCGGGCGTACCCGATCGCGAGTTGCTCACCCTCGCTCACCACCCGTGCGTCGGGGTCGGGGGCGCCGGTCACAGCAGGGTCACAGCAGGGTCACAGCAAGGTCAGCCGTGGAACGCGCCGCGTTCGAACGCCTGCTTCACGATGTCGGCGATGCCGCCGTTCTGGCGCACCCTGTCCTGGTCCTCCCGGTACTTCAGCACTGCGCCGAGGGTGACCTCGACGGTGTGCTCGTCGAGCTCGCTCACCCCGAGCGACGCGAGCGCGGTGGCCCAGTCGATGGTCTCGGCGACGCCCGGCGGCTTGTACAGGTTGCGGGTGCGCATCGACTCGACTGCGCCCGCAACCTGCCGTGCGAGCGGGGCGAGCACGTGGGGCACGCGCATTCGCACGATCTGGACCTCGCGCTCGAAATCGGGGTGCTCGACCCAGTGGTAGAGACAGCGCCGCTTGAGTGCGTCGTGGACGTCGCGGGTGCGGTTCGACGTGAGGATCACCACCGGGGGCATCGTGGTCGTGAACACGCCGAGCTCGGGGATGGTGATCTGGTAGTCGCTCAACACCTCGAGCAGATATGCCTCGAACTCGTCGTCGGCGCGGTCGACCTCATCGATCAGGAGCACCGGTGGGATGAGGCTCCCGTGGTCGATGGCCCGCAACAGCGCTCGCTTCAACAGGAACCGCTCGTTGTAGAGCTGGTCCTCGAGGATCGAGGTGCCGAGGCCCCGCGCCTCGCCCGTCGCCTCGGCCGCACGCAGGTGCAGCAGCTGACGCGAGTAGTCCCAGTCGTAGACGGCCTGCGACGCATCGATGCCCTCGTAGCACTGGAGCCGGATGAGCGATCCGCCGGTCCAGCGGCTGAGCACCTTGGCCACCTCGGTCTTGCCGACGCCGGCCTCCCCCTCGAGCAGCAGCGGTCGCTTCAACGACAGTGCGAGGAAGATCGCCGTCGCCAGGCCGTCGTCGGGCAGGTACCCGTGCGAGGTGAGCGCGTTGGCGACGTCGGCCGGGGTGCTGTTGGGCGAGAGCATCGGGGCACAGACTAGAGGTGGTTCCGTGCCGGGGCGCCATGCGGGGCGGGGCCGGCTGCCGAGGACGTGCCGTCGGGAATCGGGTCGTTCGCTGCCATGCTGGTGCGCCGTGGAGCCCCTCGCCACCAGTACCGATGCACCGACCGCCCTGCCGCTCCGGGTCGAGGTCCGCGCGCCGTCGGCATCGGAGGTGGCGCTCGTCGTCGGTTCGGCCGGCAGCGGCGACGAGAGCGACGGCGGCGAGCACCGCACCCTGCTGCGGCGGGCGAGCACCGCGCCGCGATCGGCCGGCTGGTGGCACGGCGCCACGACGGCATCAGCCGGCGACCACTACTGGCTCGTCGTCGACGGTGGTGAGCCGTTGGTCGATCCGTCGGTCGAGGCGCTCACGTTCGTCGACGGCCGCCCGGTGGCCGAAACGGCCGCAGCTCGCCCGCAACGCCACCGACACGGCGGCGCTGCGATACCCCGTGATCTACGAGATGCACCTGCGGGGCTTCGCCCGCACCTTCGACGGCGCGCGTGCTCGGCTGCCGTACCTGCGCGACCTCGGCATCGACGTGATCGAGCTGATGCCGGTTCACCCCTTCGACGCCTCCGACAACTACTGGGGCTACATGCCGATCGTCTGGGGTGCGGTCCACCAGCCCTACGCGGCCGGTCCCGACGCCGCCGTCGAGCTCGCCGACTTCGTCGAGGATGCCCATGCCCACGGTCTCGCCGTGTGGATCGACGTCGTGTTCAACCACACCGGCGAGGGCGACCCCGCCCGACCCACGTGGACCCTGCGCGGCTTCGACACGTCGGTGTACCGGTGGCGCGACGACGGTCGCCCCTGCGACGACAGCGGGTGCGGCAACGACGCCGACCCGGCCGACCCGTGGATCCGCGACCTCGTGCTCGATGGGCTCGGCCGGTACGCCGACCTCGGCGTCGACGGTTTCCGGTTCGATCTCGCCTCGCTGCTCACCCGCGACGGTGGCGACCTGGTGCGACGCATCGGCGACTGGGCCGAGCGACGTGGCGTCACCCTCGTGGCCGAACCGTGGGACCTCGCGGCCTACCAGGTGGGTCGAGGCTTCCCCGACCAGCGCTGGGCCCAGTGGAACGACCGCTTCCGCGACGACGTGCGCGGCTTCCTGCGCGCCGAGCCCGGCCTCGTGCCGGCGATGGTGCAGCGGGTGCAGGGCAGCCCGGAGATCTTCGACCGTCAGCCCTGGCGCAGCGTCAACTTCGTCGACGCCCACGACGGGCTCACCCTCCACGACCTGACGATCGTGACCGCCGATCGTCACCGGTCGTGGGACTGTGGGCCGGGGCTGCGTCCACAGCAACTGCGCAACCTGTTCACGGTGCTGCTGTTGTCGGCCGGTCCGGCCATGTTCGTGATGGGCGACGAGTTCGGGCGCACCCAAGACGGTCACGACAACCCGTACGACGTCGACGGACCGGCCAGCTGGGTCGACTGGTCGTTGCTCGATCGGGACGAACTGCGCGAACTGCACGACGACGTCCGGCGGCTGCTCGCGCTGCGCCGCCACCTCGACCACGAGGTCGTCCACTGCCACGGGGTGCACGGCGGCCCCGACTTCGGCTACGAGTCGCGTTCGCTCGCCTGGCACAGCGGTGCGCTCTACGTGATGGCGAACGCCTGGTGGGAGCCGCTCACCTTCACCGTGCAGGCGCCCGGTGACCCGGCCGCCTGGCGGTTCGAGTTCGCCTCCTCCCCGTCGTCGCGGCACCTCGACGACGGTACGGTCCTCGTGGCACCTCGTTCGGTGGTGGTGCTGTTCGACGAAAGCAGCACCCGATGATCATCGACGTCCAGCTCAACCCCGCGGTCGAACCGTGGGAGCGCCTCCGCGACGGGGTCCTCGTCGCCGAGGCCGCCGGCTTCGAGACCGCCTACGTGTTCGATCACTTCGCGGGGAACGTGCTCCGCGGCGGCAGCGACATGCTCGAGTGCTTCTCGTTGCTCGGGGCCATGGCCGCGGCCACCACGACGATCGGTCTGGGCACGTTGGTGGTCAACATCGCCAATCGGAACCCGGGCGTGATGGCCAATGCCGCGGCGAGCGTGCAGTCGATCAGCGGGGGTCGACTGCTGCTCGGCCTCGGGGCAGGCGCTGCGCCGAACACCGCGTGGTCGGCCGAGCACCGTGCGCTCGGGCTCGAACTGGCGCCCACCATCGCCACTCGCCATCAGCGGCTCGCCGACGCGCTCGACCTGCTCGACGAGATGTGGGGCGACGATCGGCCGTCGACGTACGAGCACTTCCACCTGCCGCGGCCCCGGCCCCAGGTGTTCCTCGGGGTGAACAGCGAGCCCCTGGCCCGCCTCGCCGCCGTGCGGACCGACGGGTTCAACGTGCGTCGCAGCCACGAGGATCTGCCGGCGATCATCGCAGCCGCGACCGCCGCCCGTGCTGCGAGCGACCGTGCGACCGACCCGATGATCGTGTCCGTCTGGGCAGAGTGGGACCGTGGCCTCGCCGATCCCGATCACCCCGACCGGCGCCGGTGGGCCGAGCTCGGCGTGAACCGGCTGGTGCTCGTGTGCCTGAACCCGCACGATCCGCACGAGCTCGAGCACTTCTTCGCCTGACCCGCCGGCGGAGGGTCACGACCTGCCGACGGCAGGACCGAGGACGTCAGAGGTAACGCAGCGCCTTCGCGGTGGCCGTGAGTTCGTCGCGGAACGAGGGATGGGCGACGGCGATGAGCGCTCGGGTGCGTTCCCGGATGGTGCGGCCGCGCAGTTCGGCGACGCCGTACTCGGTGACCACCATGTCGACGGTGTTCTTCACCGTCGTCACGACGTCGCCCGGCGACAGCTGGGGAACGATGCGGCTCAGTTCGCCGCCCTTGGCGGTGCTCTGCAGCACGATGAAGCTCTGCCCGCCCGGACTGTACGCGGCGCCGCGGGCGAAGTCGCTCTGCCCGCCCGACGACGAGTAGTAGCGGCCGTTGATGGTCTCGCTCGCGCACTGTCCGAGGAAGTCGACCGCGAGGCTCGCGTTGATCGACACGAAGTCGACGTCGCGCGAGATGACCCGTGGGTCGTTCACGTACCTCGCCGACCACATCTCGATCGTCGGGTTGTCGTGGATGAAGTCGTACAGACGCTGCGTGCCGAGCGCGAACGTACCGATCACCTTCAGCCGGTTGTTCGCCTTCTTCACGCCGTTCACCACCCCTGCCTCGATCAGGTCGATGAGGCCGTCGGAGATGAGCTCGGTGTGCACGCCCATGTCGACGTGGTCCTTCAGGTGGGCGAGCACGGCGTTCGGGATCGCACCGATGCCGGCCTGCAGCGTGCTGCCGTGACGCACGCGCTCGGCGACGAAGCCACCGATGAGCCGGTCGATGTCGGTGGGCTGCGCGGGCGGCACCTCGAGCAGCGGGTAGTCGGCCTCGATGTAGCCGTCGATCTGCGACACGTGGATCTGGTTGCGACCCGACGTGCGCGGCATCTGGTTGTTGACCTCGATGAAGAACGGCGCTCGCCCGATGAAGCTGGCGACGTAGTCGGCGCTCACCCCGAGCGAGAAGTTGCCGTGTTGGTCGGGAGGGGCCGCTGCGGCGATGACGTACGGGTGCGCGGCGCGACGCCGGATGAGGTCGTACACCTCGGAGAAGTGGTTCGGGACGAGGTCGACGTGACCCTCGTGGAAGCACGGCCTGGTGATGTGCGACAGGAAGTACGAGACGTGACGCAGGCGCTCGCCATAGGTCCCGTGGAGGGTGGGCCGGTCGCGCAGGGCGTGCATCTGGTGCACCGTGACGCCCTCGAGCCGATCGGCCCTGGCCTCGAGCGCGTCGAGCAGATGGACGGGCTCGCCGTTGGCGATCGGCACGATCACCTCGGCGCCCGGGACGAGTCGGTCGACGAACGCCGTTGGATCGGTGACCCGCTTCGCGGCGAGCAGGCTGGCGGCGCTCACGAGTCGAACCCGAGGCCGAAGCGGTCGAGTCCCTGCAACCAGAGGTTGCGCTTGCCCGTCTTGTCCTCGCGGTCGAGCGACCATCGCGTGGCCTGGATGCCGATGAATCGGAACGGCTCGGGTGGGAACGGCAAGGGCTTCTCCTGGACGAACTTGGTCTGGGTGGCCATCGATCGCTTGCCGTCGAGCAGGTCGAGCATGACCTCGCCGCCGAAGCGGGTGGACGCGACGCCGAGGCCGGTGTAGCCGAGCGCGTAGGCGACGCGGCCCTGCCACGCCTGGCCCCAGAACACGCAGAACCGGCTGCAGGTGTCGATCGCACCGCCCCACATGTGCGTGAACTTCACGCCCTCGAGCTGGGGGAACGTGTCGAAGAAGTGCTTGCTCAGTTTCGCCCACGTCTCGGGGCGGCTCTCGAGTTCGGTGTTCACCTTGCCGCGCCAGAAGTAGATCGCGTCGTAGCCGCCCCACAGGATCCGGTTGTCCTCGGTGAGTCGGTAGTAGTGGAACTGGTTGGCGATGTCGCTGAGGCCCTGCCGGTTGGTCCAGCCGATCTCGGCCAGCTGGGCGTTGGTGAGCGGCTCGGTGACCATGCAGTAGTCGTAGACCGGTGCGATGTAGTGGCCGATCCGGTTCAGCAGCGGCTTGAACGCGTTGGTGGCGAGCGCCACCTTGCCGGCACGCACCCGGCCGAGCGGCGTGTTGATGAGCACGCCGACGCCGTCCTTCTCGATCGACGTCGCCTTGGTGTCTTCGTAGATGCGCACGCCGAGCGACATGCATGCCGACTTGAGCCCCCACACGAGGCGTGCCGGGTCGACGATCGCGGCTCGATCCTTGCGCCACAGCCCACCGGTGTAGGTGGGTGAGTTCACCTGGCGGCGCATCCCTTCGGCGTCGAGCAGCTCCACCTTCTGGCCGAGCGACCGCAGGTGCGTGAAGTCGTCGCGCAGCTCGGGCAGGTACGAGGCCGAATGGAACTGGGTGGCCACGTCGATCACGCCGGTGCGCTCGTAGTCGCAGTCGATGTTGTA
>JBILUM010000356.1:0-3857 GCA_044370995.1 Ilumatobacteraceae bacterium
GTACTCGGCGAACGCACCATCGACCTCGGAGCCGAGGAACACCACGGCACCGTCTGCGACACCGACGCCGGACGGGTCGGGCCAACACGGCTCGACCAACACCCGCTCACCGATCCGGGCAGCCGATGCCTCATCACCACCGGCGACCACCGTGCCACAGCAGTCGATGCCCTGGATGCGAGGGAACTCGAACGACCCGGTCCATCCACCGCCGCTGTACCAGCCGACACGGGTGTTGACGTCGGTGTTGTTGACGCCGGCGGCGCCCACGCGCAGGAGCACCTCACCCGGAGCCGGCCGTGGGACGGCGATGTCGTCGCGCACCTCCAGCCGGTCGTACCCGCCATGGCCGGTGAGTACCACGGCGCGCATGCGCGTGGGCAGGGGAGCGACCGTCATCTCGCTGCGCTCGTCACCCGGCAGCGATCATTCGCCAGCGGGCGCTGCGGGGCGGTGGCGGTAGTACTCGGTGTACTCCGGGGCGAGCGGCGTGTTGCCGAGGATGAGGTCGGCCGCCTTCTCGGCCATCATCATCACCGGTGCGTAGATGTTGCCGTTGGTGACGTAGCGCATCGCCGACGCGTCGCACACGCGGACGCCCTCGACGCCGTGCACCTTCATCGTCATCGGATCGACCACGCTCGAGTCGTCGGCCTCACCCATGCGGCACGTGCACGACGGGTGCAGGGCGGTCTCGCCGTCCTTGCGCACCCATTCGAGGATCTCCTCGTCGGTCTGCACCGAGGGCCCGGGCGAGATCTCGCCACCGTTGAACGGATCCATCGCCGACTGGCCGAGGATCGTGCGGGCCAGACGCACCGCCTCCACCCACTCGCGCCGGTCCTCCGGCGTCGACAGGTAGTTGAAGCGCAGCGCCGGGTGCTTCGTCGGGTCGGTCGAGGTGATCGACACCGACCCCTCGGAGTTGGAGTACATCGGGCCGATGTGCACCTGGTAGCCGTGATCGACGCCCGAGTCGGTGCCGTCGTAGCGCACGGCGATCGGCAGGAAGTGGAACATCAGGTTCGGCCACGCGACGTCGTCGTTGCTGCGGGCGAAACCGCCCGACTCGAAGTGGTTGCTCGAGCCCGGCCCCTTGCGGCGGAACAGCCAGTCGGCCCCGATGAACGGTCGACGCCACAGCTGGAGCGACGGCTGCATCGACACGGGTTGGTTGCTCTTGTACTGGACGTACACCTCGAGGTGGTCCTGCATGTGCTGGCCGACGGCGGGCAGGTCGTGCAAGACCGGGACCCCCAACGACCGCAGGTGCTCGGCATCGCCAATGCCGCTCAACTGCAGCAGTTGCGGTGTGTTGAACGCGCCGCCGCACAGCACGACCTCGCCGGCGTGGACGGTGTGGACGGTGTGGGTGGTGTGCCGACCGGCGAGATCGTGGGTGCTGTACTCGACGCCGGTGGCGCGGGTGCCGTCGAACAGCACCTTGTGCACCAGAGCACGCGTGGTGATCGTGAGGTTGGGCCGCTGCTTGATCGGCCACAGGTACGCCTTCGACGCACTGAGCCGCCGGCCCCGTCGCACGTTGCGGTCGAAGCGGCCGAAGCCCTCCTGGCGATAGCCGTTCACGTCGCTCGTGCGGGGGAACCCCGCCTGCTCGGTCGCCTGGAGGAACGCCTCGATGAGCGGGTTCTGCGACGGCCCACGCTCGAGTTCGAGCGGGCCGTGGCCGCCGCGCCACTCGTCGGCGCCGGCGAGGCAGGACTCCATCTTCTTGAAGTACGGCAGGCAGTGGGCATAGTCCCACGTGGACATGCCCTTGTCGGCGGCCCAGCGCTCGTAGTCCATCGGGTTGCCCCGCTGGAAGATCATCCCGTTGATGCTGCTCGACCCGCCGAGCACCTTGCCGCGGGCGTGGTACACCTTGCGGCCGTTCATGAACGGTTCGGGCTCGCTCTCGTACTTCCAGTCGTAGAACCTGCTCCCGATCGGGAACATCAGCGCGGCGGGCATGTGGATGAAGACGTCCCACTTGTAGTCGGGACGGCCGGCCTCGAGCACCAGCACCCTGTTGCCCGGATCGGCGCTCAACCGGTTGGCGAGCGCTGAACCGGCGGAACCACCACCGACGATGGCGTAGTCGTAACGATCGGACATCAGGAACTTCCTCGAGCTGGAACGGGGCGAAAAGGGCGCAAAGGACAGAAACCGAGACGGTCAATCGACGCGGATGCGGGTGGCCATGTCGACGACGAGCGCACCGAGCTGTGTCGGATCGCGCTCGGTGTTGAAACGATACGTGGGCCCGTACACGTGGAGCGCGCCCACCACGCGACCGGCGCTGTCCGCGATCGCCGCGGCGACCGAGCTGAGCCCTTCGGCGAACTCATCGACAGCGAGCGCGAACCCGTGGGAGCGCACCTCCGAGAGTCGCGCACGGACGGCGGCAGCGCCGACGAGGGTGTGGGAGGTGAACGCCGCCAGGGGAGCGGCGAGGTACGCGTCGAGCTCGGCCCGCGACATCGCCGCGAGCACCACCTGGCCGCTGGGCACGGCGTGCATCGGGATGCGCGTGCCGGTCCAGTCGCGCACCTGCAGCTCGGTGTCGGGGTTCACCTGATCGAGGTAGAGCATGTCGGCGCCGTCGCGCACGCTCACGCCCGCTGCCTCGCCGGTGAGCCGCGACAGTTCGAGCAGTTGCGGCCGGGCAGCAGCCACGAGGGTTCGACCCGGGCGAGCTGCGGCAGCGATCTCGGCCATGCCGGCACCGATGCGGTAATCGCCGCCGACGGACACCTGCTCGACCACACCCAACTCTTCGAGCGTGGACAGCAGCCGCGACACCGTGCTCTTCGGGAGGCTGACGCGATCGGCGATCTCGGTGACACCGGCGGCGCCGGGGATGAGGGCCCGCAGCACGGAGAACGCACGGTCGATCGACTGCACCGTCGACATCAGCACCCTCCCCGGCGGACCACGTGTTCCATCATACGGCATCGTTCCGCCCTGTGGAACCGAGCGGAACCGCCGGTGTCCGGCAGGTGTCGGGCTGGCGATCGGGCCGGTGATCGGGCCGACGTCAGGCGGGGAAGGCCCCCTGCATCCGTGCGGCCTCGAGGGTGTTCTCCATCAGGCACGCGATCGTCATCGGTCCCGTGCCGCCCGGCATCGGCGTGATCCAACCGGCGATGTCCTTCACCGCGTCGAAGTCGACGTCACCGACGAGACCGGCCTCGGTGCGGCTGATGCCGACGTCGATCACCGCAGCGCCCGGCTTCACGTGCGCAGCGGTGATCATCCGGGCCTGACCGGCGCAGGCGACGATGATGTCGGCGGCGCGGCAGATCTCGACCATGTCGGCCGCCGGCGTGCGCGAGTGGGCCAGCGTCACCGTGGCGTCGCAGCCCTTGCGGCCGAGCAGCAACACCTGCGGCAACCCGGTGAGGGTGGAACGGCCGACCACGACGGCGCGCTTGCCGACGGTGGGCACCTGGTGGCGCTCGAGCAGGCGCATCACGCCGAGGGGCGTGCAGCCGACGTGGCCGGACTGGCCGCGCACGAGGCGACCCATCGAACGCTCGGTGAGGCCGTCGACGTCCTTCTCGAACGGGATCTGCTCGAGCACCTGCTCCATGTCGAGGCCATCGGGCAGCGGAAACTGGCAGAGGATGCCGTGCACCGTCGGGTCGGCGGCGAGTGCGGCGATCGTGTCGTTCACCTGCGCCTGGCTGGCGGTGGCAGGCAGGTCGGTGTGGCGCGACACGATGCCGGCCTCGCCCGCCTTCTTCTGCTTGCTGCGGATGTACGACTGGCTCGGCTTGTCGTCGCCGACGAGCACGGTGGCGAGGCACACGTGCGGGTTGCCCGCCGCGTCGATCGTGGCGCGCACCTCGGCAATG
>JBILUM010000357.1:0-3853 GCA_044370995.1 Ilumatobacteraceae bacterium
CGGAACAACTCGACTGCTGCGGACTGCTCGGCGGGTGCGAGCTGTGCGAGCGCAGCGGCTTGCGGGATCTGGGCCATCACGCCGCAATGCGCCGAGTACGGGGCCTGACGGACCCAGCGCCCCATGGCAAGTCCAGCCCGCTCGAGGTACTCGTGGAACTGCGCGACGGAGTAGGCGCGGTCCTGCGGGTGCAGGAGTGCATCGGCCAGCGCTCCCTCGGTGCGGAAGTCAGGGGCCTCGCGAAGCAGGAGCTCGAGCGGATGGCCAGGCGGCAGCGAGGCGAGCGCGGTGATGAGATCGCGGATGCCCTCGTCGGTCGCGCCGATGCCGAGCCTGTTGCAGAACTCCTGCAACATGTAGATGCCCGCCCGACCGTACGGCGCATAGACCATCAGGTGCATGGCGCCATCCGGTTCGAGCACGTCGCGAAGGGCAGCGAGCCCGACATCAGGGTCGGCAAGGTGATGCAGCACCCCCGTGCAGACGATCTGTTCGAAACGCTGGCCGAGTTCACCGACCGACTCGATCGGGAGGTGGTGGACGGTGAGGTTGTCGAGTCCGTACCTTCGGCGCAGCGCCTCCGTGGTGCGCACACTCGTCGCACTGAGGTCGATGCCCGTCACCTGAGCAGAGGGCCAACGCATCGCGTGCTTCGCCGCCTGAGACGTGCCACAGCCGGCGACGAGGATCGACCGGTTCTCCCGGTAGGCGGCCGCGGGCCACGACAGATGGTGTTCGGCGCGACGTCTCGCCGGGTCGTCCCACACCCGTCGATAGCGGTCCAGGTCGTCCACCGGTGGCGGGTAGGGGTACCGGTCGTAGAAGTCCTCGACCACCTGGGTGACGCTCTGGTTCGAACTCGCTGTCGGTACGTCGTTCATGGCGGATCGATCCCACGCCGTCGCGGCAGCAGTGCGGGCCCGAGTGAACGGGGGCCGGAGTCGTGCGACCCGGCCCCCGTTGCGCGCTCGAGCTCGGACTCGACGGTGCTCAGTGGCTCCCGCCGTCGGTGGCGGACTCCAATTGCCTGAGCACGGCGTCGAGGTTGAACGATGCCGCCTTCTGGCGTGGTGGGTACTCCACGAAGTTGGCGATCTGACCGGCGACCGTGGCTTGCATCTTGTAGACGACCCAGAGGTGGTCGATCATCCAGTCCCAATAGGTGTTCGCGTTGTCGTCGGCTCGCTCGAAGGGATCTTGACGCAGGTTGAAGATCTTCGGGGCACGCAGCTTCACGAACGGCTCGACCCACGCCATCAGCCTCGTCGCCCGCTGTTCCGCGAGCACGGCCTTGTAGTCGCCCATCCTGATCGCAATGATCTCGCCGTCGTCGCTGACGTAGAAGAACGAGCTCCGCGGACTCTCGCTGACCTCGCCGGTGAGGTACGGCAGCATGTTGTAGCCGTCGAGGTGCACGTTGAACGTCGTCTCACCGACGGTGTGCCCCGCGAGCAACTTCTCCTTGATCTCCGGCTCGCCGGCGGCAGCCAACAGCGTCGGCAACAGGTCCTGGTGGCAGACGATGCCGTTGGCAACGCTGCCGGCGGGGATGTGACCTGGCCAGCGAATGAACGCAGGTACCCGCCAGCCGCCCTCCCAGTTGGTGTTCTTCTCGGAACGGAACGGCGAGATGCCGGCGTCGGGCCAGCTGTTGTAGTGCGGGCCGTTGTCGGTGGAGTACATCACGATCGTGTTGTCGGCGATGCCCAGCTCGTCGAGCTTGTCGAGCATCACTCCGACGCCCTCGTCGTGGGCGACCATGACGTCGTTGTACTCGCCCTGACCGTTGCTCTTGCCGAGGTGTTTCGCTGCGGCGTGCGTCCGGAAGTGCATGGCAGTCGTGGTCCACCACACGAAGAAGGGCTTGCCGGCTGCGTGCGCCTCGTCGATGAAGCGAAGGGCATGCTCGGTGCACTCGTCGTCGATGGTCTCCATGCGCTTCTTGGTGAGCGGGCCGGTGTCTTCGATGGTCTGGCCACCGTTGCCGTCGGCCCAGCTGTGCAGCACACCACGGGGTCCGAACCGCTTCTTGAACTCGGGGTCCTTCGGGTAGTCGGGGTGCTCGGGCTCCTCCTCCGCATTGAGGTGGTACAAGTTGCCGAAGAACTCGTCGAAACCGTGCATGGTGGGCAGGAACTCGTCCTTGTCGCCCAGGTGGTTCTTGCCGAACTGACCCGTCGCGTAGCCGAGCGGCTTCAGCAGTTCGGCGATGGTCGGGTCTTCCTTCTGGAGACCGACATCGGCGCCCGGCATGCCCACCTTGGTGAGACCGGTACGGATCGGGTTCTGGCCGGTGATGAACGCGGCGCGGCCAGCGGTGCAGCTCTGCTGCGCGTAGTAGTCGGTGAAGGCGACACCCTCGTTCCCCACGCGGTCGATGTTGGGCGTGCGGTATCCCATCTGGCCACGGCTGTTGTAACTGATGTTCCACCAGCCGATGTCATCGCCCCACAGGATGAGGATGTTCGGTTGTTCCGTCGCCATTCAAGGCCTCCAATTGAGAGATTTTCGGCATCTTCCCACGGCCGGAGCGAGGACTGCAACAACCGTTGGAACAGGGTCCTGGACGCCTTCGTGGGCCGGACGGCAGCCTCTGCTGGACCCGCGCCGATTACAGTGCGCGGCGACATGAGCACGGGACTTCACGCCTTCGGTCGGGCTACTCGGAACTGGGTGCGCGACCGAGCGCCGGCGCCAGGGACGACACGCAGCGAAATGGTGGCGGGGATACCCGGGGCGATCAGCAGCGTGCCCGACGGCATGGCCTCGAGTGTGCTCACCGGCGTCAACCCGGTTCACGGGCTCTACGCGAGCCTCTTCGGCCCCATCGGGGGTGGTCTCAGTTCGAGCACGCGCTTGATGGTCATCACCACGACGAGTGCGTCCGCTCTGGCCGCCGGCTCGGCCATCAGCGGCGTCGCCGAGGCCGACCGATCCCGAGTGTTGTTCCTGCTCACCGTGATGGCCGGCGCGCTGATGATCATCGCAGGCGTGCTCCGCTTGGGTCGGTACACGCGGTTCGTGCCGCATTCGGTGATGATCGGCTTCCTGTCAGGGGTCGCCGCCAACATCGTGTTCGGCCAACTGTCCGACTTCTTCGGCGCCGAGGTCTCCGGGCCGTACCCGTTGGCGAGGGCGTGGGATCTGGTCACCCACCCCGGCCGTATCGACGCCGGCACCACCGCGGCCGGTGCCACCGCGTTGGTGTTGCTGTTGGTGCTGTCGAAGACCAAGGCAGGGCCCTACTCGGCGTTGATCGCCCTCCTCGTGCCGAGCATCGCGGTGGCGATCTGGTCCTCAGACTCGATCCAGCTCGTGAGCGACGTGGGCAAGATCCCGAGTGGGCTGCCGATGCCCGTCCTCCCTCAGCTGTCCGACGTCTCGTTCAGCGTGGTGTCCGGCGCGTTCGCCATCGCTGCGCTGGTGCTGATCCAAGGCGCCGGCGTCAGCGAAGCCGCTCCCAACCCGGACAACTCGCGATCGGACGCCAATCAGGACTTCGTCGCTCAAGGCGTCGGGAACGTGCTCGCCGGACTGTTCCGTGGCCAGCCCGTCGGCGGATCGGTCGGTCAGACCGCCCTCAACGTCGCCGCCGGCGCCAGCGGACGCTGGGCAGCGATCTTCTCGGGTATCTGGATGGCGGTGATCCTGGTCGCGTTCTCCGGCATCGTCGGCAACGTGGTGATGTCGACGTTGGCCGCCGTGTTGATCGTCGCCGCGGTCGGCTCGTTTCGCGCAGGCGCCCTGCGCGCCATCATTCGCAGCGGTCGCAACTCACAGATCGCCGTCGTCACCACCTTCGTCGCGACGCTCTTCCTCCCGGTCGCTGCTGCGGTCGGTGTCGGCGTCGCGC
>JBILUM010000359.1:0-3842 GCA_044370995.1 Ilumatobacteraceae bacterium
GTCACCATCGACGAACTCGACCGGCTCCCCCGACTGCTGCGGCTCGCCGTCGGCGACGCCGGGGCGCAGGTGCGCAACCTGTCGTGGCAGGTCGACACCGCCCACCCCGTTCGCCACGAACTGCTCGGTCGGGCAGCGCTCGACGCTCGCCGCCGCGCCGAGGCCTATGTGTCGGCGCTCGGGTTGCGGCTCGGCGCGGTCGAACTGATCAGTGAGGCGCCGATCAGCACCGGGCCCGCCCCGATGGCCGACGCGATGCCGATGATGCGAGCGATGAAGGCCGGCGGCGCCGAGATGGCCGTCAGCGCCGGTCAGATCGAGCTCTCCGCCCAGGTGCACGTCCGATTCGCGATCCTCCCGTTGGGTGGCTGAACGGATAGCGTGCACGGTGTGAGCGGGCAACGGTTGCTCGTGAGCGGGATGGGAGGGGAGCTCGGCTCCCTGGTCGCATCACTGCTCGAGCAGGAACCCTGGGTGGGTTCGCTCTGTGGCATCGATGTCGACCCGCCCCGTCGCCGGTTGCGCACGGCCGAGTTCCATCGGATCGAGCCGTCCGACCGCGAGCGCATCGTCGACGTCGTCACCACCTTCGACCCCCACGTGCTCATCCACCTGGCCGTGTGGGAACCCGACGCCCGGGCCGGCACGGCGCACGCCAAGCAGTTCACCACCGACGCCACCACCGCCATCCTGGGTGCCGCTGCGGAGTGTCCGTCGCTCGAGGGCATCGTCGTGCGCAGCGGCATCGAGATCTACGGACGCAACCGGCACTCGCTCACCCGGCCCGACGAATCGGTCGCCCCCGACCCCACCAGCGAGTACGGGCGGATGGTCGAACGGATCGAGACCGTCGCCCAGTCGGTCGCCCAGCGCATCGGTGTCGCGGTCGGCGCGCTCCGCCTCGCCCCGGTCCTCGGGCCGCATGTGCCGAGCCCGCTCGGCCGCCTGCTCCGCCAGCCGGTCGTGCCGTTCAGCATCCTCGCCGACCCGCCCTTCGCCGTCGTCGAGGACGCCGACGCTGCTCGTGCGTTCGTCGCCGCCGCGAAGCTCCGCCTCGACCAGCCGATCAACGTGGTCGCCCCCGGCGCGATCACCGGGCTCCAGGCGATCATGCGCGGCAAGCGCATCCCGCTGCCCCTCGTCGGTCCCGAGTGGTACCTCGCCCGCCAACTGTCGCACCTCGGTGGCGCCCCCATTCCCGAACACGTGATGGAGGTGCTCCACCGCGGCCGCTTGGCCGACGGCACCCGCGCCCACGACGTGCTCGGCCTCGTGCCCGCCACGTCCACGCCGGAGGTCATCGACCGACTGTTCCGGTGGGAGAGCGTGGTGCGCATCACCAAGCCGCAGATGCGTGCGGCGACGATCCACGGGGTGGCCTGACATGGCACAGCTGATCGAACTCCCCCGCCGAGCGGTCGAGACCACCGCCCGCACCGCGTCCGCGGCTGTCACCGTCCCGTTCCGGCCCCTGTTGCCCGACCACTCGGTCGACGAGTGGGGCCGCGACGACCACCTCGTCCGCCTCCTCGGCCCGCTCGCCCGACTGCGCTGGGACGTCAGCGTCGGCGGCCTGCACCATCTTCCGGCCAAGGCTGGGGCGTTGCTCGTCACCAACGAGCGCCGCTGGTCGTACAGCCCGCTCTACGTGTCGCTCGCGCTGTCGCGTGCCACCGGGCGCCCGGTGCGATTCGTCGGCCGGCCCGACCATGCGCCGTTCGGCGCCGGGCTCCGCCGCATCGGTGCACTCCTCGACGACCCCACCGAGGTGCACGGAGCGCTGCGCCACGGCGAACTCGTCGTGATGGCGACCTCGAGCACCAACCACCCTCGCTTCGCCGGCTCCGTCGACCACGAACTGGTCGGCGCCGCGGTCACGGCGCACGTCGCGGTGATCCCGGTCGCGTCGATGAGCAGTCCGTTCAGCCGCACGGCACGCGCCGAGGTGGGCCCGCCGGTGCGTCTGCGCAAGAAGCGGCGTGGTCCCCTCGCCGAGATCGAGATCGCCGAGGCCGCCCAACGCCACCTGCAACGCATCCTCGACGAGCTCGGCGGCATGCAGACCGGCATGGTCGCGATCGACTGGCTCGGGGAGGGCTGATGCCGTACGCACGTTCCTCCGACGGCATCCGCCTGCACTACGACGTGCACGGGCGCCACAGCGCGCCGGTGGTGCTGATGATCCAGGGCCTCGGGGCCGACAAGCACGGCTGGGACATGCAGCGCTTCGTGCTCGCCGCGCGCTACCGGGTGATCGCCCTCGACAACCGTGGCGCCGGCCGCAGCGACAAGCCGTTCGGCCACTACAGCCTCGAGCAGATGGCCGATGACGCCATCGCCGTGCTCGACCACGTCGGTGTCGACACGGCGCACGTGGTCGGTGCGTCGATGGGCGGCGCCATCACCCAGATCGTCGCGTTGAAGCACCCCGAGCGGGTGCGCTCGATCACCCTCGCCTGCACCGCCTGCCGCAACCACGACTGGCGGCGCGAGCTGATCACCGGGTGGGCCACGCACGCCAGCGAGCGCGGCATGGGCGCGATGACCAGCGAGGCCGCCCGATGGGTGATCGGACCGCGATCGTTCCGACGGCTGCTCCCCGCGTTCGGATGGCTCGGACCGCTCGCGATGGGTCGGCCGTCGCACGCGTTCGTCGCCCAGGTGCGGGCGATCCTCGCCACCGACGAGTCGATGGCCGACCGCCTTGGCGAGATCACCGTCCCGGCGCTGGTGATGGTCGGCAACCAGGACATCCTCACGCCGCGCGGCGACAGCGAGGAGATCGCCGACCGGCTGCCCAACGCCGAGTTGGTCGTCATCTCCGGTGCGGCCCACGGCTTCATGGTCGAGCACGCCACCACGTTCAACCGGGTGCTGCTCGAGTTCCTGGGCCGAGTCACCCGCGAGCAGGCAGCGTCAGCGACCAACGCCGACGCCGCGACGCTCGCCCCCAGCGCATGACGACGCCGTCCCGACCGTCGAATCCGCCCCGCCGGGTCGCGATCGTCGGCGCCGGCCTGTCCGGTCTGATGGCCGCGTGCGACCTGCGCGCCCGAGGCCTCGACGTCGTCCTGTTCGACAAGGGCCGCTCGCCGGGCGGACGGCTCGCGACCCGCCGCATCGGCGACGCACGTCTCGACCACGGCGCGCAGTTCTTCACCGTGCGGACCGAGGCGTTCGGCGCGCACGTGCGCGAGTGGATCGACGCCGGGGTCGTGTACGAGTGGTGCCGAGGCTTCACCGACCGCAACGGCAACCAGGCCGGCGACGACGGTGGCGACGGCCATCCGCGCTACGCCGTCCACGGCGGCATGAACTCGCTCGCCAAGCACCTCGCCCGCGACCTCGACGTGCGCTGCGACTCGCTCGTGTTCTCGCTGCACCGTGGCGAGGGCGCGCACCCGTGGGAGGTGAAGCTCGACGACAACTCGGTGCACCACGCCGACGCGCTGATCGTCACCTGCCCGCTGCCGCAGACCTTCTCGTTGCTCGTGTCGGCCGAGGTCGCGATGCCCGAGGCGCTGTGGCGCACCGACTACGACCGCACCCTCTCGTTGCTCGCGGTGCTCGATCGACCGAGCGCCGTGCCGGCGCCCGGCGGCGTGCAGATCGACCCGTCGTTCACCTTCGTCGCCGACAACCACGCAAAGGGCATCAGCCTGCTCCCGGCCGTCACCGTGCACGCGAACCCCGAGTGGAGCGAGACGCACTGGGAGGACGATCCGGTCACCGCCCACGACGCCCTCGTCGAACTGGCCCGTCCGTACCTCGGCGACGCGGTGATCGTCGAGAGCCAGCTCAAGCGGTGGCGGTTCGCCACGCCGCGACACATCTGGCCCGAC
>JBILUM010000360.1:0-3841 GCA_044370995.1 Ilumatobacteraceae bacterium
GGTGACGCCGCCGGGCGAGCCGGGGGGCGTGTCGATCGTGATGCGCAGCACGCCACCGCGGTACTCGATGTCGTACAGGTCGAGCTTCATGTCGGCGACGAGGGGGGCGACCATCTTCGTCACGCGTTGGACCACTGCGTCGCTCATGTTCACCCTCCCTTCCTCGCCCGGTGCCTTCGCACCCGTGCGGTCGTGCTTCAATTCGCTACGTCCCTGAGCCTCCTCGGACAGGCCCTTTCAGACAAGAAGGCGTGGACCTGAGGGCCCACGCCTTCGGTTCGAGGAACTCAAGGACTTGCCGAGTATAGCTGGGGACTCCCGCGAACGGGGCCGGTAACCTGCCCGACCGTGCTCCGCTTGTCGACCCTGTTCCTCCGTACCCTCCGCGAGGATCCCTCCGATGCCGAGGTGGCCAGCCACCGACTGCTCGTGCGCGCCAGCTACATCCGTCGCGCCGCGCCCGGCGGGTTCACCTGGTTGCCGCTCGGCTGGATCGTGTACCGCAACGTCGAGAACATCGTCCGCGAGGAGATGGACCGCGAGGGTTTCCAGGAGGTCCACTTCCCGGCCCTGCTCCCCCGCGAGCCCTACGAACAGAGCGGCCGCTGGACCGACTACGGCGACAACCTGTTCCGCCTGAAGGATCGTCGCGGCGCCGACTTCCTGCTGGCACCCACCCACGAGGAGATGTTCACCCTGCTGGTGAAGGACCTGTACAGCAGCTACAAGGACCTGCCGCTGGTGATCTACCAGATCCAGAACAAGTTCCGAGACGAGGCCCGCCCCCGCGCCGGTCTGCTGCGCGGCCGCGAGTTCTCGATGAAGGACTCGTACAGCTTCGACATCGACGACGAGGGCCTGCAGGTCAGCTACGACAAGCACCGCGTCGCCTACCAGCGCACGTTCGAACGCCTGGGCATGCCGTACGTGATCGTGTCGGCGATGAGCGGCGCGATGGGCGGCTCGGCCAGCGAGGAGTTCCTCGCCCCGCTCGCCGTCGGCGAAGACACCTACGTGCGCTGCAGCGCCTGCGACTACGCGGCCAACACCGAGGCGGTGCAGGTACGCCCGCCCGAGGCGATCCCGTTCGAGGGCCTCGCGCCGGCGCACGTGCACGACACGCCCGACACGCCCACCATCCAGACGCTCGTCGACCTGTTCAACGAGCGCGACGACCTCAAGCGCTCCGACCGGCTCTGGACCGCGGCCGACACCCTGAAGAACCTCGTCGTGAAGCTGAAGTACCCGGACGGCTCGATCGTGCCGCTCGCCATCGGCGTGCCCGGCGACCGCGAGGTCGACATGAAGCGGCTCGAGGCCCAGGTGTCCCCGGCCGAGATCGAGCCGTTCTCCGAGGCCGATTTCGCCGCCAACCCGGCCCTCGTCAAGGGCTACATCGGCCCGGGCGCGCTCGGCGAGGAGAACTCCTCGGGCATCCGCTACGTGGTCGACCCGCGCATCGTCGACGGCACGGCGTGGATCACCGGCGCCGACCAGCACGGCAAGCACGTCGCCGATCTGGTGGCCGGCCGCGACTTCACCGCCGACGGCGTCATCGAGGCGGCGGAGGTGCACGGCGGCGATCCATGCCCCAACTGCGGCTCACCGCTCGAGATCGCTCGCGGCATCGAGATCGGCCACATCTTCCAGCTCGGCCGCAAGTACGCCGAGGCGCTCGGACTCACCGTGCTCGACCAGCACGGCAAGACGCGCACCGTCACGATGGGCAGCTACGGCATCGGCGTGTCGCGCGCCGTCGCTGCGATCGCGGAGATGAACTGCGACGACAAGGGCATCATCTGGCCGCGCGAGGTGTCGCCGGCCGACGTCCACATCGTCGCCACCGGCAAGGCCACCGATCCGCAGCTGCCCGCCGCCGAAGCGCTCGCCGCCGAGTGCGAGGCCGCCGGTCTGCGGGTCATGCTCGACGACCGCATCGGCGTGTCACCCGGCGTGAAGTTCAACGATGCCGAGCTGATCGGCGTGCCGACGATCGTCGTCGTGGGCCGCGGCCTGGCCGACGGCCTCGTCGAGCTCAAGGACCGGCGCTCCGGCGAGCGCAGCGACGTGCCGCTCGCCGACATCGTCGCGGTCCTCACGACCCAGATCTGACCCGCCGCGTTCGGTCGCTGCCGCGTCAGATCGACGCGTTCGCGCACACACGCGACCGGGATCAGGGACGGTGCACGCGGAGGGGGCGGCCGATGCGGACGTCCACCCCGGGCGACCACAGCACCACCGGGTCACCCGTCGGAGCGGGCAGGCCCGCCGCGGCGAGCATCGTCTCGTCGCACGACACGAGCTCGGCTCTGTGGACGGGCCACGGTCGGTGATCGACCTGGGCCCACATGAGCCGTCGACCGAAGGTGGTGCCGAGCGCCCAGCGGGCCGTGAGGAACACCTGTAGCTCGTCGACCTCGGCCTGGCGCACCTGCTGCCCGACACGGATGACGGTTCGGCTCGCTGCGACCCCGGCCGACGATGGCCGCGGCCACCGACGACGTGAGGTGTACGTGATGAGGTCGCGGTCGCGTTCGATCGACATCTTCGCCCAGCAGTACGGGAGCCGGTAGCTCACCCGCGCCACCAGCGCGGGCAGGAGCCGGGTGATGTCGAGACTGCAGAACCACACCCCCGGCCGACCCTCGGGGTCGAGCAGGTAGGTGCGCACGTTCGTCTCGGGGAAGGTCGACAGCGGGCCGAGGGCAGGCGTGTGCGGCACCCTGATGCGACGCATGTGGAACGGGATCAGCCCCACCCATGCGGCGCCGTCGAAGGTGTCGACCGTGAAGCCGTCGGGCAGCAGCGCCTGGACGACCGCCGGGTCGTAGCGCCAGTGCACGGACGCGAGGTCGTGCCAGCCCTGGAGCATGACGGCCCGACGGACCGGCGCGGGGCTGACCGCCCCCGGCGGATGCGCGTTCGGCTGGATTCGCTCGTTCAGGTGAACCGCACCAGGCCCTGGTCGATCACGACCCGGTCGCCGACCGAGGTGGTGAACACGGCTTCGCCGGCGCCGGTGCGCCATGCCTTCACCGTGAGCGCCTCGCCCGGGAGCACCGGCGACGAGAAGCGACCTTCGATGTGGTGGAAGCGGGTGACGTCGCCGTCGACGAGCGCACCGAGGAGCGCCCGACCGGTGAAGCCGTAGGTGCACAGGCCGTGGAGGATCGGGCGGTCGAACCCACCGAGCGCGGCGAACGACGGGTCGGTGTGCAGCGGGTTGCGGTCACCCGAGAGCCGATAGACGAACGCCTGGTCGGGCGACGTCTGCAGCGTGACCTCGTGGTCGGGCGCGGTGTCGGCCGGCGGCTCGTTCTGCGGGCCCGACGGGCCGCGGTCACCGCCCCAGCCACCCTCGCCGCGGATGAACGCCGACGACCGGGTGGTCCACAGCAGCTCGCCGCTGTCGAGGCGCACCTCGTTCTCGGTGACCACCACCGCTGCCTTGCCCTTGTCGTACATCGCGACGACCTTGTCCTGCACGGTCGCCGTGGCTTCGACGGGGATCGGGCGGGCGAGCGTGATCGCCTGCGAGCCATGGACGAGCAGCGCGAAGTTGAACGAACCGATCTGGGCCATCGCGCTCTTGCCGGGCGACGCCGTACCCGAGCCGGCGACGACGGCGAACGTGGGGTACACGACCTGTTGGGTGTCCTTGGTGTTCTCGGTGGTGAAGGGCAGGTCGGCCTGGCCGGCGCCGATGCCGACCGCGTACAGCAACGCGTCCTTCGAGTTCCACGAGATCGTGCGGACATCACCGGTGGCGCCGACGGCGCTGGGATCGAGCGGCATGGCTGAGTTCTCCTGATCGGCTCGGTCGACACCCCTCGTGTCGCCG
>JBILUM010000361.1:0-3840 GCA_044370995.1 Ilumatobacteraceae bacterium
TCTCAGTGGCCAGGTTGGTGATGTCACCCTCGGAAACGATCTTGGGAAGCGCGTCGCCTCGCGCAACATCGTCGTAGAAGACCACCCAACACGACCCGTCGTACCAGCGAAAAGGGTGACCGTCTTTCGTCAAGATGTTGGCTAAGAATCCAGACCAGCGCGTGTGCCGAAGCAGATTCGTGCATTCGAAAAGACGGTCGTGATCCTCTGCGAAGAGAAAATACGACCCGTAGTTGCTCACCTTGGCGATCACCGGATTCCCGGTGTCGAGTGTCAACCGAAAGACACGATTCGTCGATACCTGCGCACTCGTCTCGTCGAGTTGCAGGATTGTTCGATCGTCGCAATATTCCGACCACGCTTTCCTAATGGCCGTAACTGCGTCAACCACGTTCATGCGACGCCTACTTGGCGTGCGCGAGGCGCACCCCGTCGGCAAACATCGCAATATCGGAGTCGGAAACATCCCACGCCGTCATCCACCGCACCTGGTCGCGCGTGACGTCCCACGGCCAGAAGAAACACCACGCCTGCAGCGGCTCGATGAGGTGCGCAGGCAGCATCGGGAACACGCTGTTGACCTGAGGCGCAGCGTCGTAGATGACGCCGTCGATGCCCTTGGTCACCTCGTACAGGCGGGTCGCGAGACCGTTGGAGTGCTGCGCGAGCCGGATCCACAGGTCGTCGTGCAGCAGGGCGTTGAACTGGGCCGCGACGAACCGCATCTTCGACGGCAGCTGCGTCACCTGCTTGCGGATGAACTTCGCCCGACGGGCGAGTTCGGGATCGAGGAACACGACCGCCTCGCCGAAGGCCATGCCGGCCTTGGTGCCACCGAAGCTCACCGCGTCGACACCGGCGTCGACCGTGAACGACCGCAGCGCGTCGACGGTGCCGCCGAGCGTCGCCGTCGCGTTCGCGATGCGCGCCCCGTCGAGGTGCACCTTCATCCCGAGCCGGTGGGCCGTGTCGCACAGGGCGGCGACCTCGTCGGGGGAGTAGACCATGCCGAGCTCGGTGCTCTGGGTGATCGACACCACGCCGGGTTGGGCGTGGTGCTGATCGCCGATCAGGTACTCGAGCTCGAGCAGCTGTTCGGGCACGATCTTGCCGTCGATGCTCGGCACGGTCTGGAGCTTGGTGCCGAGCACCCGCTCGGGTGCCCCGGTCTCGTCGACCGCGATGTGCGCCCACCGGCTGCAGACGATGCTGTCGGCCGGACGGATCATCGCCGCGAGCGCCATGACGTTCGCGCCGGTGCCGTTCCACACGAGCAACGACGTGGCCTGCGGACCGAACAGATCGCGGAAGCGGGCCTCGGTCTCGGCGGTCCAGGCGTCGGAGCCGTACGCGAGTGCGTGGCCCTCGTTGGCCCGCACGATCGCATCGAGGACGAGCGGGTGGGCGCCGGCGGCGTTGTCGCTGGCGAACGCGCACGCCGGGGCGGGCGGCATCTCGAGATCGGACATGGCGGTCAGTATGTCGCGCCCTCAGGGCGAGGGGACGATCCCGTCGAGCAGCGCCTCGAGCGCATGCACGAAACGTTCGTCGGCGGTGCCGCCGTACAGGTGTGCGGACGCGCCGACGGTCTCCGGATACTCGGCCGGGTCGAGCGTCGCGTACACCGACCGCCAGCGGAAGTACTGCTGCGACCGTTCCCCATCGGAGAGCGAGTGCAGCGCTGCGTCGATCGCGGCCGAACCCACGGTGAGCTCGATCACGCTGTGATAGGCGAGCGCCGCGGCGCCCTGCTCGAGGCCGGCGACCCGGAACTGGCGCAGCAGCGTCTCGGTGATCGCGAACTCCGTCGGCTGCAGCGGCGGTCCGAACTGGAGGGCGGTGGCGAGCTGGGGTTGGTTGAGCAGTGCGCTGCGCAGCCGGCGGCACAACTCGACGGTGACGGGGCGCCAGCCGGCATCGGCGGGCAGATCGATCGTCACCGAGCCGAGCAGCCGCTCGCTCACCGCCCGCAGCAGCTCGGCCTTGTCGCGGAAGTGGCGGTAGACCGCGGTCGGGTCGGTGCCGAGCGCCTGGCCGAGGCTCCGCATCGTGAAACCCTCGGTGCCCTGCTCGGCGATGATCCGGATCGTCGTGTCGACGATGGTGTCGCGGGTGAGCGTGGCCCGGCTCATCGGTGGCCGCCGGTGGTCACGGTCGCGGGTGCGTCGTCCGCGTCGTACAGCCGGGCACGGCCGAGCCGTTCGGTGCACACCTCTGCGCTCCACGGCAGCATCGTGCTGCCGAGGCGGGCGTCGCGGTACATGCGCTCCAACGGCATCGACTTCTGCATGCTCTGCCCGCCGCACACCTTGATCGCGAGCGAGGCCACCTCGGCGGCGTGGTCCATCACGGTCGCCGCTGCCGCCCAGCCGGTGACGAGGTCCTGCTCGGTCGGGTCGATCATCGCCTCGTCGACGGCCCGGTACAGCAGCGCCTGGCTCTGCTGGTGCTTCAGCTGCATCTGGGCCCAGCCGTGCTGCTTGATCGCGTGATCGCGGCGGGGGCCGGTGACCTGGCCGGGCAGTTCGCCGCGGAGGTAGGCGGCGGTCGTGTCGAGGATGCCGCCGGTGAGGCCGAGGTAGCTCGGGCACAGCGAGAGGAACAGCCACGGGTAGCGCAGCGCGGCCTGGTTGTAGGTGCCGGCCGGCATCCACTCGTTGGCGTGGGGGACGAAGACGTCGGTCATCAGCAGCGTTCGCGACACGGTGCCGCGCATGCCGAGCGGGTCCCAGTCGTCGACGATCTCCACACCGTCGGCGTCGGCCGGGACGCCGAGGAGGCGGATGACGTCCTCGCCGGGCGACTGGCACGTGACGTTGTAGAACGTCGCGGCCCCCGACAGCGACGCGAAGATCTTGCGTCCGGTGACCAGCCAGCCGCCGTCGACGGGGACGGCTCGGGTGGCGACACCGGTGGTGGCGCCTGGCGCCAGGCCTTCGCTGAACGGCTGGCTGTGGATCGCACCGTCGTCCACCACGCCGCGGTACATCTCGGTGCGGATCGCCTCGTGCCGATCGCGGTCGGCGGGGGAGAGGTCGAGCAGGTCGGCCACCTGGCCGCACCAGAGCATCGTCGCGTTGTGCATGTTGAACGTGAGGCCCGTGGCGCCGCAGTACCGACCGATCTCCTCGCTCACCCGGACGTAGTCGGCGTAGCTGGCGCCGAGGCCGCCGAAGCGGCGGGGGACGCAGACGCCGAGGAGGCCGTTGGCGCGGAAGTCGGCGAAGTTCTCGAACGGGAAGCTGGCCTGGCGGTCGTACACGATCGCCCGCTCCTGCATCGCCGGGGCCATCGCCCGCACGAGTCCCACGAGGTGGTCGCGGAAGGCGCGGGTGCCTGATGGAGGCAGCTGATCGGTCATCAGGCGATCATGCACGGCTCGAAACGTCGTTGTCAACAACGTTGACGTCATCGTGGACAACATCCTGGTCAACAGTGTGGTCAGCGGTGTGGACATCGGCGTCGCCAACCGAGTGGTGATGAGTACGATCGGCGCATGCCCGCCTCCGAGCACTTCGAGCACGTCGAGTACTTCGAGCCGCGCGACGTGCAGGGCGAGTCGATCGCCTGGCGGGAGTCCGGATCTCGCGACGCAGATGACGTGGTGCTGCTGCTCCACGGACTCGGCGGGAGCCGCATCTCGTGGGAGCCGCAGCTCGCTGAACTGGGGCGACGCGCTCTCGCTGCCGCCTGGGACCTGCCGGGGTACGGGGCGTCGCCGCCCCTTGTGGGCCCGACCACCTTCCCGGCGCTCGCCGATGCGGTGGCGACCTGGGCCGACGAACTGGGCGCCGATCGGGTGCATCTCGTCGGTATCTCCTTCGGCGGGATGATCGCCCA
>JBILUM010000362.1:0-3839 GCA_044370995.1 Ilumatobacteraceae bacterium
GCTGCCGCGTCCGACGACTGGCACATCGACTACCCCGGCGACGCGCTGCGACCGGGCTGCGACTTCGAACGCTGGCTCCGCTCGCTGGGACCGCCCGAGACGGCGGTGCACGCGAGGGTGGTGGTCCCGGCGGACCATCCCGATCGGGTGGTCGTGCAGTACTGGTTCTTCTGGATCTACAACGAGTGGAACAACCTCCACGAGGGCGACTGGGAGATGATGCAGCTCGTCTTCGAGGCCCGATCGCCCGAGGAGGCGCTCGCGTCCTCGCCGATCAGCATGGGCCTGTCGTAGCACGAGGGAGCCGAACGCGCCGACTGGAGCGATGTACAGCTGCAGGACGAGCGGCCGGTGGTGTTCCCCGCCGGGGGGTCGCACGCGATGTTCTTCGACCAGGACCGATTCCTCGGCAAGAGTGCCGATGCCGGATTCGGCTGCGACGACACCCGTGCGCCCACCACGTTCGTCACGCCCGAGGTGATCATGCTGCCTGCGGTCGATGCCGTCGGTGACGACGCGTGGCTGCAGTGGACCGGTCGGTGGGGTGAGCGTCATCCGAGCTTCAAGAACGGCCCCACCGGGCCGATCGACAAGGGTTCGTGGGACGACCCGATCGGCTGGATCGACGGTGCGCGGACGCACAGCCTGCGCGCCCCCGACTTCGGCAACGACGTGACCGACTTCTTCTGCACGGCGACCGAGCGCGTGTCGCTGCTGCTGGTGCACTGGTTCGCCACCCCGTGGTTGTTCGCCTCGACGCTCCTCGCCGTCGTCGCCGTGGTCGTCCTCGTCGGCCGCCGCACCCGCTGGTCACCGCGTGTGCTGCAACCGATGGTGGCCCGCCGCCGCAGCGGGCAGATCGTCGCGTCGGCCGCGGCGTTGCTGGTGCGCGATCGGCGACGATTCGCTCCGGTCATGACGGCGGTGTTCGCGGCCGGCCTCCTGGCCGCGCTGGTGCGCCAGGTGCTCCTGCGCGTCCCCGTGTTCGGCGACGCGAATCGTCTGCTCGACGGCGATTCGGTGTCGCAGGTGTTCTTCGCGCTCCTCAGCGGCGCGATCGTGGTGGTGCCGGTGGGCATCGTCGCTGCATCCGTCGCGTTGGCGATCGCCGATCGGACCGACGACGGTGCCGAACCGCCGTTGATCCGCCCCCTGTTGCGCGACCGGGGCGTGTGGGTGGCTGCCGCGTTCGTCGCGCTGTTCGCACTGCTGCTCGGCCCGCTCACGTTCGTGGTCGGCGCGCTCGTGATCGCGCGGTGGGGGGTCGCCCCGGTGGTCGCGTTGCGGCAGCGCCGCCTCGCAGGCTCGTTGCGCCGTTCGGCATCGCTCAGCACGGGACAGCGGGCGCGGTGCGGCACCCTGCTGGTCAGTGCTGCGCTCGTGGCGACGTTGCTCGGGCCGCTCCTCGGTTCGTTGATCCTGATCGCGGTCGGCTCGTCGTTCGGTGCGGTGAACGTCGTGTCGGCGGCAGTATCGGCGATCACGGTCCCGTGGCTCGCGGGCCGAGGACGCGACCGCTGATCCGTCGGCGGATCCTGCAGGTGACCGTGCGGGTGCCGTCGGAGCCATCACGATCACGGTGTGACGCCGTCGACGGCCGACGGCCGCTGCGGCGGTTCGTCTCACCGACAGACGGCGGACGAGCGGGGGAATCATCGCCGGTACGATCGAGCAGATGCGTCGAGCGTTCGTCCTTGGCGGTGGTGGCAAGTGGGGTGCGGTCGAGGTCGGGATGCTGCAGGCACTCGTCGATCGCGGCATCTCACCGCAGCTCGTCCTCGGGTGTTCGATCGGGTCGCTCAACGGCGCGGTCTTCGCCGCTGATCCCACCGCAGCAGGGGTCGAACGGCTGCGTCGGATGTGGGTGGAGCAGGCGCCCGACATCATCGCCGACGCTCGACTTCGAGACCGCGTGAGGTCCTTCGTCGGTCGTCGCCCGTACCTCTACGACTCCCACGGTCTACGCGAGATGGTGACGTCGGTGCTCGGTCGCCGTCTGATCGAGGACCTCGCCGTGCCGTTCGAGTGCGTGGCGGCTCGCATCGAGGATGCGACCGAGCACTGGTTCGTCGACGGGCCGGTGGTCGACGCGGTCATCGCCTCCAGTGCGATCCCGGGTCTGTTTCCCGCCGCGACAGTGAACGGTGAGCACTTCTACGACGGTGGCCTCGTCAACTCCATCCCGCTCGATCGGGCGGTCGCTCTCGGTGCGACGGAGATCTGGGTGCTCCAGGTCGGTCGTGTCGAGCAGGCGTTGCGTCCTGCGCAGCGCCTGTACGAGTCGGCGTTGGTGGCGTTCGAGATCTCGCGTCGGCACCGGTTCACCACCGCGCTCGAGGGCCTGCCCGATGACGTCGAGGTGCACGTGGTGCCGAGCGGTCACCGCCTGGCGATGGACGATCGACGTCAGCTCCAGTGGCGTCGTGTCGCCGATGCGGCAGACCTCATCGAGAACGCGCGAGCGGCGACGGCGACGTATCTCGATCAGAACGGTTGAACCGTCGCAGGTGGCCCCCTTTCCGGAGGTGATGCATCACCTCGGCGGACGTTCGCGCAACCTTCGTCCCGTCCCGACATGTGGCCGATCGCCGCGGTCGTCGGGGGGTACCTTGGGAGCGTGCTCGCGACCGCCGTCATCACCTTGCAGGTCGTGGGGTCGCTCGCAGGTGCGAGCCCGGACACGACCGATGCCGTGCCCGATACCACGCCCGATGCTTGCGGACCGGACGGGGTGGGCATCTGCGAATGGGTCTACGACACGACCGGTGGCAACGAGACGATCGCCAAGGCAGCCGACTGGTTGATCGGCAGACCGTTGCTGATCGTCGCGGTCGTCGTCGGCGCGTGGGTGCTGCGAGTGGTGGCGCGCTGGCTGATCCGACGCGGTGTCCGTCGGATGATGGTGCCGCCGGCCGCGGTGCAGAAGGGCATGATCGCCCTCGGCGCGCCCGAACTCGATTCCGTCGAGCAGGAGATCGATCAGGCACGGCGGTTCGCACGAGCTGAGTCGATCGGGCGCGCGCTCGCCGGCGTGGCCGCGGCGCTGATCTGGGCATCGGCGGCGGTCACGATCCTCAGCATCATCGGGTTCGAGTTGGGTCCGTTGATCGCCGGTGCCGGCATCGTGGGCGTGGCGGTCGGTTTCGGGGCCCAGAGCCTCGTCCGTGACGGTCTCAACGGCGTGTTCATCCTCATCGAGGACCAGTACGGCATCGGTGACTTCGTCGACCTCGGGGCGGCGAGCGGCACGGTGGAGGAGGTGTCGCTGCGCACGACGATCCTGCGCGGCGGTGATGGCACGGTGTGGCACGTCCCGAACGGCGAGATCCGCCGGGTGGGCAATCTGTCGCAGATGTGGTCGATGGCTGTGCTCGACGTCCAGGTGGCCCGCGATGCCGACATCGACCTCGCCCGACGCTTGCTCGGCCAGGTGGCGACCGAGCTGTTCGAGGATCCGGCGTGGTCCGGTGACGTCCTCGCGGCGCCCCAGGTGCTCGGCGTCGAGGCGGTCGAGGCCGACAGCATCACGTTGCGTCTGCACGTGAAGACGACGCCGGGCCGCCAGTGGGCGGTGCAGCGCGAGTTGCGCGAGCGCATCAAGCCGGTGGTCGATCAGGCAGGGATCGGCCGTCGGGTGATCCTCCGGCCTGACGGCACGGCATTCAGCTCCGAGCGGCCGCCCGGCTGATCGAGTCCGCGGTCGAGTCAGAGGCCGAGTCAGAGGCCGAGTCAGAGGCCGAGTCAGAGGCTGAGTCAGAGGCCGAGGTGCTCGTCGAGCCGAGCCGTGTCGGCGTCGGTCCACCCGTCGGCGGGGGCGACGGCTGCCCATGCCGACGTGA
>JBILUM010000363.1:0-3830 GCA_044370995.1 Ilumatobacteraceae bacterium
CGATGCTTCGGCACATCCCAATCGGTGCGTGCCAGCAGCAGACCGAGCTCGGCGTGATGCGCGCTCGTGCTCCACAGCTTCTGACCGTCGATCACCCACTCGTCGCCGTCGCGGCGCGCGGTCGTGGTGAGGCCCGCCAGGTCGCTGCCGCTGCCCGGCTCGCTGAACAGCTGGCACCACCCGTCCTCGCCGGTGAGGATCCGCTCGAGCAGCAGTCCCTTGATGGTGTCCGAGCCGTGGGTGAGGATCGTCGGTGCGGCGAGCCCGGTACCGGCGCCGGGCGGCGTGCCGACGGCACCGACACGCGCGAGCTCGTCGCTCACCAGATCGTCCGCCCACGCAGCCAGGCCGCGACCGAACCAGGCGACGGGCCACGACGGCGCCGCCCACCCCGACGCCGCGAGCCGGCGCCGCCACTCGAGCAGGGTGAGGTCGGGGTCCCAGTTGGCGCCGATCCAGGTGGCGACGTCGGCGCGCACCTCGGCCGGTGTCGCAGCAGTGGTCGTCATGCCGTCATCGTGCCAGAACCGGCGGCGCGCACGATCGACCGGAATCGACCGGAATCGACCGTGGTCGCGGAGACCCTGGCGCGGCGAGCGGGCGGTCCGGACCGTCCAGACGATGAGGATCGCGTCCTCCACGACGACGATGGCGGCCACGCACCGCCTCGCGCGGTCGGAGGAGACCTCGTCCGAGATGCGCACCTGGCTCTCACGACCGCCGTCGCCCGAGCGCACCGGCAGGTCGGACCGCTTCGATCTCAGCGCCCAGGCGGCCGATGCGATCGACGGCTGCGTCGGATGCGACGACGAGCCGACGACGGCCGACCCGAAGCTCCAGGTGCTGATCGCGATCATCGAGAAGTTCACCGGTCGACCGGTCCACGTCATCGACGCCTCGGAGATGACCGGCGAGGGCGCAGGCGCCACCGGCGCACCGGCGCCGCGGGGCCGCGGTTGGGGCATGCAGATCGACACCGTCCATCGCGTCGAGGAGACCGAGCAGACCGCGGTGTCGATCCGGGCGTCCATCACCGACGCCGACGGCAACCGGCGCGAGCTCCGGCTCGATCTCACGATGTCACGTCACTTCGTCGAGGAGAGCCGGATGCGCGTCCGCGCCGGCGACGCGCCGATGAAGGATCCGCTGATCGTCACGCTCGACGGTTCGATGGCGCGCCTCGGCGACGACACCACCTCGTTCGACCTCGACGTCGACGGCACGAACGACCGCGTCCGCCTCACCGCGGGTGCGAGCTCGTTCCTCGTCCGCGACCTCGACGGCAACGGTGCGATCACCGACGGCCGCGAGCTGTTCGGCGCGATCAGCGGCGACGGCTTCGCCGACCTCGCCGCGCTCGACGACGACGGCAACGGCTGGATCGACGAGGGCGATGCCGCCTTCGCCGAGCTGTCCCTGGCAGGTCCCGATGGGCTGCGATCGCTCGCCGACGCCGCAGTCGGCGCGATCTCGGTGCGCTCGGTCGACTCGCCGTTCACCATCACCGACGGAGCGAACGGCTCGACGGTCCTCGGCCAGGTGCGGTCGACGGGCATGGTCGTCCGCGCCGACGGCGGCGTCGGCGCCGTACAACACGTCGACCTCGTCGTCTGATCGGTCGTCTGATCGGTCGTCTGATCGGTCGTCTGATCGTCGGTCCGCTACGGGAGGTCGAGCCCCGCCGCCCGAGCGGCTGCCGCGTACGCGATCGCCAGCGAGTCGACGGTCTCGTGAGCGTTCAGGCCGCTGGGATTCGGCAACACCCACAGCGCTGCACCCCCGAGCAGCTCCTGCTGCTGACCGGCGGTCGCCTTCGATCGGTGGAACGCCTGGCGATACGCGGTCAGCCCGAGCACCGCGACGACGCGGGGCTGGAGCCGGGCCACGGTCGCCTCGAGCCGGGCCGCGCCGTGGAGCAGATCGTCGGCCGTCAGTTCGTCGGCGCGGGCCGACGCGTTCGGCGCGAGGTTGCTGATCCCGATACCGCGGGCGTAGAGCATCTCCACGTCGGCAGGTCGCATGCCGCCGCTCGCGTCGACCTGCCACGGGGTGATCCCGGCACGGTGCAACGCCGGCCAGAAGCGGTTCCCCGGTCTCGCGAAGTGGGCGTTCACCGCCGCGGTCCACAGGCCCGGGTTGATCCCCACGAACAGCAGCCGCACGTGGGGGCCGACGAAGTCGTCGACGGTCGTCCCATGGTGTCGCAGCAGCTCAGCACGGGTGAATCGACGGGCCGCGGGTGACATCGGCACAGTCTCGCCGCCCCGCCGCCGCCCCGCAGCGCACGCGCCGGGCCGGCATGACACCAGTCACCCGCCCACCGAACTGTGTTGCGATTGCGTTACAACGGTCGCCCATGAACCGCCCCCACCTGTCATCCGACGCGTCCCGCCGCTCCCCTGCCCGCTCGTCGGCGCACCCGGCGATGCACCCGGCGATGCACCCGGCGATGCATCGCTCGGCCCACCCCGGCGCCCATCTGGGCGAGCGTCTGGGCGAGGCCGACAACCGCCGCAAGCGCCGCCGCACACTCCAACGGTGCTCGGCCGTGGTCGCCACCTTGCTCCTCGGCACGAGCCAGTGCGACGCCCCCGGAACCGCCCCGTCGGCCGCTGGCCAGCCTGCGGTCACCACCACGGCGGCGCCCGTCGTCACCGTTGCGACCGCCGCGGCCCCGACGGCCGACCACACCGCCGACCATCAGACGACGACCGCACCCGCCACCACCACGACCGCACCAGCGCGCGTCGTGATCCCCGGCCCCGATGGCACCGAGGTCGCCGGTCGTTGCACCCAGTACGAGGACCTGTTGATGATCCATGCACCGGCGATCGGCTGGGACGTCCTCCGAATGTCGCGACTGGCCTGGCGAGAATCGAACTGCTGGGCCGAGATCCGCTCGCGCACCAGCGACTCCGGCCTGCTGCAGATCAACGACATCACGCTGTCGTTCCTCAACGAGGCACTCGCCGAGCAGGTCGATCGGTTCACGTTGATGGACCCCGTACAGAACGTCCGTGCCGCCGCAGCGCTGTGCACCTTCTGGGCTCGCAACGGCAGCTCGTGCTATCAGCCCTGGTCGGCCGGCTGACCGGGCGCGGCTGCCACGGCTGCCACGGCTGACGCCGTGCGCATCAGGCGTCGAGCGAGATCACGTACGCCTGGTGCGCCGGCACCCGTCCGTCGAGCACCTCGGCGAACGCGGTGGCCACCGCGTCGGCACCTCGCGCCTCGACGATGTCGAGCCATCCGCCCGCCGACGCGAGGAAGACGTCCCACGCCGCACCGACTCGCTCGTCGAACCCGGTCCCTCCCCAGTCGGCCACGCGGCGCTGCACGTGGTCGGGTGCGAAGAACATCGCCGGCGCCGGGCCCGGCAGTTGCACACCGAAGCGGACGTCCTCCCAGTGGGTCGCGCCCACTTGGCAGCTGTGACGCAACGAATCGCCGACATGGCCGTGGACCGCGGCGAGGACCGCAGCATCGCCGCCCATGTCGACGAGCACGGACGGCACGGTCGGGTCGAGACCGTCGGCTGCGGCGATGTCGTCGTACACCACGACGCGGTCGTAGTAGCCGACCGATCCGACGAACGACGCGTTGCGGGCCGACGTGAGGCCGACGACGTCGATGCCACCACGAGCGTGCAGCAGCGCGGCGAGCGCGAGCCCGGTCTTGCTCGAGGCGCTCGCGATGATGACCGTGCGCGCGCCGAAGACGTCCTGCGCAGCGAGCCAGTCGTCGATGAGGAACGAGGTGGTGAACAGCGGGCGCAACACCGCATGGACCTGCTCGTCGTGCGCAGTGGCCCGATCGGCGATGCGCTGGTA
>JBILUM010000364.1:0-3828 GCA_044370995.1 Ilumatobacteraceae bacterium
CCCGGACCGCTCCGGGCAGTCAGGCCGCGTCGTCAGACCATCGTCAGACCATCGTCAGACCGTCGTCAGACCGTCGTCAGACCGTCGACGGCCGGCCGGCGGACAGCGCGGCCCAGATCGCACGGTACGAGGGGTACTCGATCGTCGCGTCGACGTAGCCCGCCTCGCGCAGTGCCCGGTGGTACGCCGGCAGGTGTCGGAAAGGCACGCCGGAGTCGACGTGGTGGGCGAGGTGCCAGCCGATGCAGTACGGCACCAGGAACAGCCGGGCCGGGATCGACTGCGCCACCGAGTGGGTGGTCTCGCGGCGGTCGGACGACATCTGCATGCCGCCGTGCTCGGCGATCGAGCGCAGCCGGTTGATCACCCGCCAGACCGTGAGGAACGGGGCGAGCCACAGCACCGGGTACACCCACCAGTGCCCGCTCGCGATCGCGGCCGCGATCATCACGGCCTGCACGGCGTAGATCTTCCAGGCCGTTCGCCGGACCTTGGGGTCGGGCGACCGCCAGCCGAGGAGCACGCCGCGGAACAGCTTGACGCCGGTGCGTCCGGTGGCGTCGCGCTCGAGCTTGCGGCGGAGGCTGTCCGGCGTGATCGGGTAGCCGCGGTAGAGCGGGATGTCAGGCTCGTCGGGGCCGAACTCCTGGCGATGATGGGCCATGTGTACCCGCCGGTACGCGTCGGTGGAGGTGAACTGCGGGAACCCCAGGAGCCACCGGCCCACCAGATCGTTGGCGCGCCGGTTCGAGAAGAGCAGCCGGTGCGCCGCTTCGTGCATCAGCGAGGCGAACTGGGCGTGTGCCCGACCCATGAGGAGGAACGCAGGGATGGTGCTCCAGGGCGCCCATCGCACACCGAACCAGACGACCACACCGGTCTGCAGGTACAGCGCGAGCACCGACCACGCGTTGCGCCACGAGGGGATCCGCCGGAGCTCGTCGCGGAAGGCCGGCTGCGGCCGTCCGTCGTCGCGGACGAGTTCGGTCGAGTGGGCCCGGGGCAGGTGACTCGGGACCATGGTGTGCACGCGTCCCATCTGACCAACGCCGGTCGTGCGATGTCAACCGGGTCCGGCGTCGTCGGCGTCACTCGCGCCCGAGCAGGTCCTCTTTCCAGGTGCGGAACCGCGTGTGGTGGGTGCCGCTCGGGCCGTGGCCGTCGCCGGAGTTGTCGGGGAACAGTCGGAAGGTGTGCTGCACGGCGAGGTCGTCGCGGCGGCAGGCCCAGTACCGCGCATCGCCACCCGATGCCGGCCCGGCGCGCCACAGCAGCCAGTCGCCGATGCGGCGCTTGTAGGTGGCCACGGGCGCGCCCGGCAGGTCGGCGCCGAGCTGGAGCAGTTCCGTCGGCGCCTCGATCCATGCGCCGGCCACGATGTTGCGGTCGCGCGTCGGCGTGTCGGGCAGGTCGGCGGTGTGGACCGGCGTGTCGTCGTCGGGTCGCTGGTCGTATCGGAGGGCGTCGCTCATCGTGCCCGCCAGCGTCGCACGGCGGGCCGCTCCACCCCGTACCAGCTGCCGGTCGCGAGCACGAGGGTGATCGCCGTGGCGATCAGCACGAACACCGTGGCGCTGCTCGTCACGCCGTACATCGCGAGCAACTGCTGCACGGGCCAGGCGTAGAGGTAGAGGCCGTAGGAGAGATCGACGCCGCGCAGGCGAGCGCCGATCGGAGCCAGGGCGAGCGCCACGGGCGGCAGCACGATCGCGAGTGCTGCGTTGCCGAGGTGCTCGGTCAGGAACAGCGACGTGCGCCCGGCGACGAGGGCGATCGCCAGCGCGGCCACCGACATCCAGCCGAGCAGGCGGACGCGGTCGGCGAACGCACCGACGAGCGTGCCCGACAGGAACACGAACAGGAGCATCACGAGGGTCTCGTCGGCGAGCGGGCCGATCACGAATCCGGTGAGCTCGGGCGCCTGGTGGTAGCCCACGGCGACGACGCCCGTCAACGCCCATGCCACGGTGACCGTGCGGCGCTCGCCCCACCGATGGATCACCAGGCCGAGCAGGCCGACGACGACGTAGCAGCGGATCTCGTACGGCAGCGTCCAGAGCGAGCCGTTGACGAAGCTCTCGCCGGTCGCCGCGCCGTAGGGGGTCGACGTGACGAACACACCCCGCACCCCGTGCGACATCTCGGTCGGGAAGACGAGCGCACGCCCGATGTAGCCGAGCGGACCGTCGGCGCCCGCGGTGAAGAAGCCGCCGAGCCCGCCGTGTTCGTGCACCCAAGCCAGCATCGCGACCGGGAGCGCGCTGATCACGACCGCCACTGCGTAGCCGGGCACGATGCGCAGCGCTCTGGCGCGGGTGAAGGCCCTGAGGGGCCGCCGTGCCGCCGACCGTCCGACGAGGAGGCCGCTCATCGCGAAGAAGCCGGCGACGGCGAACCCGCCGAGCGTGAGGTACCGCGGTGCGAGCGGCGAGCCCGGTTCCTCGCCGAAGCCGCCGAGCGGCCAGGTGTGGCTGACGAGCACCAGGAACGCGAGGACCAGTCGCAGCGCGTCGAAGCCCGGGGAGCGGCGATCGACGAGGTCGGCGACGGTGACGGGCCGCGCGCCGACCGCGGGGGGTCGCAACGCTTCGCCGTCGGGGCGGTCCGCCCCCGATCGGGCGACGGAGGTCACCAGCCCCGAGCCACCCACTCGGCGAGCGCGGGCCGCTCGTTGCCGATCGTGGTGTCGACACCGTGGCCGGGCATCACGACGGTGTTCGCCGGCAGCGTGAACAACTTGTTGTCGATCGAGTCGATGATCGTCGCGAAGTCGCCGCCCTCGAACGAGGTGTTGCCCGGTCCGCCCGGGAACAGGGTGTCGCCGGAGAACAGCACCGGCGACCCTTCGACGAGGAACGAGATCGAGCCCGGTGTGTGGCCCGGGTTGTGGATGGCGTGCAGCCGGAGCTTGCCCACCTCGATCACCTCGGCGTCGTCGAGGAAGACGTCGTACCCGCAGTCCTTCAGCATCGGTGCGTCCTGGCTGGTGACCGCGACCTCGTAGCCCGCCTCGCGCATCTGGGTGACGGCGCCGATGTGGTCCCAGTGGCCGTGGGTCTCGAGCACGCGCTTCACGTCGAGGCGCTGGCACAGTTCGAGCAGCCGCTCGTGCTCGTTGGCCGCGTCGATGAGGACCGACTCGCCGGTGTGCCGGCACCGCAGCACGAACACGTTGTTCGCATAGGGACCCACCACCACGCGGTGGATCTCGAGTCGCCCGTCGGCCCAGTGCAGCGTCGTCATGCCGTCAGTCTGTCAGCTGGAGACGACGTCGTAGCCGAGCGACAGGGCCACCATGATCTGTGCCGGGTCGAACGTGACGAAGCGGACGGGGCGCGGCAGGCGGTCGGCAGCGGCGAGGTGCAGCGCGTCGCTCAGCCGGAGCGGTTGTTCGCGCATCAGCGCGGCGGCCCGGTCGAGGCAACGCTGGTCGACCGGCACCACGGCCACGCGATCCCAGGTGAGCCGCACCAGATCCTCGAGGTCGTTGCGCAGCACCGGTTCGTCGACCACGCGGTCGATCAGCGCGAGCGACTCCATCAGCGTGAGCCCGCTCGAGCACCAGTCGGGGTCGTCGCGCATCGCGTCGAGCACGACCGTGCGGATCGGCTGGTCGAGGTGTGCGGCCACGAGCGCGCTGGCGTCGAGGTAGACGGTCATCGGCGTCCTGTCATCGGGGCGGTCAGCCGCGGATCTCGCGCAGCAGACGGTCGAGCCGGGCGTTGCCCCACACCGTCACGAACCGCTCGGGCACCGACCGGTCGGCGCGCCGCGGCGGGATCAGCGCGCCCGACGACATCAGCGATGAGAGATGAGCGGCCGTGGAGC
>JBILUM010000365.1:0-3826 GCA_044370995.1 Ilumatobacteraceae bacterium
CTGCGACCCTGGTCCGCAACTCGGGCATCGTGCCGATCGGCCAGCAGCCGGTCGAGTTCACCGTGCTCGCTGGTGCCGATGGTGCCGGTGGGCTCATCACCCGCCGCAACGTCACCACCGACCCGAACGGTGTGGCCTCACTCGGCGTACTGCGCCTCGCCAGCGGCCCGTATCGCATCGAGGCCCGCTTCGCCGGGACTCCGAGCACCTTCCTGGGGGGCAACGCGACCCCGGCCACCCTGACCGTGGCCGTCACCGGCCCGAGCATCGTCGTCACCCGCACCCCGGGCGCCAACGACGCCGGCTGGAACAACACGCCGGTGTCCGTCCAGTTCGCCTGCGCTGACGTGGTCGGCGTGGCGACCTGCACGCCGACCGGACCGCAGTCGGTCTCCACCGATGGCGACACCACGCTGACGGCGACGTCCACCGATGTGCTCGGGAACGTGTCGACGCAAGAGGTACTGGTCAGGATCGACCGGGCGCCCCCGACGCTCAGCGGTGCACCGACGACGGCGCCGAATGCCGCCGGCTGGTATCGCGGCGACGTGATCGTGCGTTGGACCTGTGGCGATGTCGGCTCCGGCCTCGTGGGCGGGCTCTGCCCGGCCGATTCCACGATCGCCGGCGAGGGCATCGATCTCGATGCCGGCACCGACGTCACCGACGTCGCGGGCAACAACACCGCGGCCAAGAGCACCCCTGCCGTGAAGATCGACCGAATGGCACCGGTGTCCACCGCATCGGTGCAGCCCGCCACGACGTCGCAGGTGACGGTGCGGATCGACGCCGACGACGCCCTCTCAGGCGTGGCCAGCACCACCTACCAGGTCGACACCGGTCTGCCGGTGACCATCACACATGCACCGGGCACTCTCGACCCGTTCGTCCAGTTCGTCGTCGCCGGCGCCGGACCGCACACGGTCCGCTTCTCGAGCATCGACGTCGCCGGCAACGCCGAGGCGCAGAAGACGCTGAGCCTCAGCATCGATGCCGCTCCGGACATCAGGTGGGCGCTCACCCCGGTGCCGAACCGGCGTGGCTGGAACAACACCAACACCACCGTGACCTTCACCTGCGTGCCCAAGGGCACGTCCGTGATCGCCTCGTGCACCAGCCCGGTCACCGTCACCACCGAGGGCAGGGCCCAGCCGGTGATCGGCACGGGCGTCACCACGACCGGAGTCACCGGAACCGAGACCGCCTACGTGTCGCTCGACAAGACGGCCCCGACGATCTCGGCCCGGGCGTCCGGCCAGCCGAACGCCGCCGGGTGGTACGACCATCCGGTGAACGTCCAGTTCAGGTGCACCGATGCGCTCTCGGGCGTTCGCTCGTGCAGCGACGACGTCACGCTGAGAACCGATGGGGTGCGCACCCTGACCGGCTCGGCGACCGATGCAGCCGACAACGCGTCGACCATCCAGTTCGGACCGATCCGGGTGGACCGGACCGACCCGGTCGTCCGGATCGTCGGCCTGGCCAACGGCAGCACCTACGACTTCACCGCGATGCCGACCCCGTCGTGCACCACCACCGACGCCCTGTCGGGGGTCGCCGTCCCGGCGACGCTCAGTCTCCGCTACGACGGCCCGATGGTGAAGGTGCGCTGCAGCGGCGCCACCGACGTGGCCGGCAACAAGGCATCGACGGTCACGGCCGTGTTCCGGGTGCGCAACGCACTCGACGGCATCAGTGCCGCCGTGCGCACCTACGTGCTCGGCTCGACCGCCCCCAACAAGGCCGTGGTGGCCGGACAGCTCGTCCGCCTGCTCCGCGACGGCAAGGTCGACCAGTTCGTCACCCAGGTGCGGGCCCAGGTGGGACTCACCCTCACCGTCGCCCAGGCCGATCAGCTCGTGCTCTGGTCGGGTCTGCTCGACGACGATGACGACGATGACGACGACGACGACTGAACGCGAAGCCGCTGGTCAGCGCCGGCACACGGCGCGAGCCGATAGGTTCGGCGTCGCCGTGGACCTCCGCATCGACCCCGACGAACTCGCCACCTGCGTCAGCTGCGGGCTGTGCCTGCCGCACTGCCCCACGTTCCGCGCCACGGGGGAGGAGGCGCTGTCGCCTCGAGGGCGCATCGCCGCCATGCGTTCGGTGCAGCTCGACGGCGCGCCGGCCGACGACTCGTTCGTCGAGTTCATGAGCAGCTGCGTGCAGTGCCGCGGGTGTGAACCGGCGTGCCCGAGCGGCGTGCCGTTCGGGCATCTCATGGAGGCGACGCGCAGCACCCTCGCCACACAGGGTCGGATCACCCCGTGGTGGCAGCGGGCCGGGTTCCGGGTGCTCGCGCACCACCGCCTGCTGCTCGTCGGATCGACCCTGCTCGCCGCCGGCCAGCGGCTGCGGCTCGTGCCGTCACGTCTGGGGCTGTCGCGCCTGCCACTGCGGCGGCCGCCGGCGCTGCGCAGCACCGGCACCGACGTGTGGCTGTTCACCGGATGTGTCATGGACGCGTGGCTGCGCGACGTGCACGTGGCCACCGCCCGGGTGCTGCAGGGCATCGGCGTCACCTATGCGGTGCCCGGCGCGGGCGGCGGATGTTGTGGCGCTCTCCACGTCCACGCCGGCCTCACCGCCGACACGCAGCGGCTCGCTCGCAACGTGATGGCATCGATGCCCGGCGATGCCCCGATCGTCGTCAACTCCGCCGGCTGCGGCGCCGCGCTCAAGGACTACGGCCATCTCCTCGGCACCGACGAGGCCCGGGCGTTCGCCGCCCGGGTGCTCGACGTGCACGAATTCGTGGCCCGCCACGCCGATCGGCTCGCACCCGTCCGTCGCCTGGCACCGGTGATCGTGCAGGATCCGTGCCACCTGCGTCACGTGCAGCGCACGCACCTCGCGGTGCGCACGGTCCTCGCCCGGGTGGCCGACGTGGTCGAGCTCGACGACGACGGCCTGTGCTGCGGCGCGGGCGGGGCCTACTCGGCGCTCGAACCCGAGCTGGCGGGCCAGATCCGCGAGCGCAAGGTCGCGTCGATCTCGCGGGCAGGCGGGGCGGTCGGGGCATGCGTCGTCGCGAGCGCGAACCCTGGCTGCGCCATGCATCTCCAGGCCGTCGGCGTCGATGTCCGTCACCCGATGCAGCTCGTCGCCGAGGCGCTCGGATGAGCGGGTACGACGATCTGGCCGAACGGCTCGAGGCCGTCGTCGCCGATCTCGACGAGCGTCAGTTCGACATGTTGCGCGAGGCCGCCCGCGAACGCACCGGCCGTCCGGCCGACGACAAGCGCCTCACGCAGGCACGCCGCTCGATCGAAAAGGCCATCCACCTGCTCCGCGACGACCGCAGCCGAGGCGACGACGACTGATCAGGCGGTCGCGGTGGCTCAGACGACGGTGACGTCGTCGCCCACGGCGATGGTGCCGGGCGTCGCCACCGTCGCGTACACGCCGACGTTCTGGTCGAGCTCGCGCACCACGTGGCGCAGCACCGCCCGGTCGGCCGGGATGTCCGCGGTGACCTCACGGGTGACCATGACACACCGCGGGCACGCCGCCGGCACGGCGAAGGTGGTGCTGCCCACGCGGAGCTGCTTGCCCACCCAGGAGAACTCGGGGTGCCCCGGCTCGTCGGCGGTGTCGACGACGAACGTCGGCCGGAACCGGCGCACGTCGATCACGCTGTCGGGGAGTGCCTCCTGCATCGAACGCAGCGCCGACGTGGTCATCACCATCACGGGGAACGCGTCGAGATAGGTGCCGGGCGGCGACTCGAACTCCATGATCTCGGCCGGGAAGATCGAGAAGTCGGGGAACGGCTCGTCCTCGTCGCGACCGAAGATCTGGCGAAGCTCGGTGATCGGGTCGT
>JBILUM010000366.1:0-3823 GCA_044370995.1 Ilumatobacteraceae bacterium
GTCGAACGCACACCCGGCCGACCGCCACACGGCCGAACTGATCTGGCGCGAGGCGTCCGACGCCGAGGCCGACTTCGCGGTCGAGTTCCGGGTGTGGCACCGCGACGGGCGACTGCTGTGGGTGCGTGTGAACGCAAGCCCGATGCGCGACGCGCTCGGCCGACTCGAGGGGTACGCGGGTGTGGCCGTCGACGACACCGAGACCGTCGGCAAGCGGCTGCTGCTCGAGCGTCTGCTCGGCGTGGTCGAGCCGTCGGCCGACGCGGTCATCATCCTCGACCGCAACGGTGCGCCGGTCTACACCAACCAGACGGCCCGGGTGCTGTTCGGGGTCGACGACGCCGTCGACCTCATCCGCGACCCGTCGGTGCGGGGACTGCTGCAGACCATCCGCGACCAGATGCCCCGCGAGCTGCTCACGTCGTCGGACACGTCGCAGTGGACGGGCGAGGTCGGCTTCCGCGGTCCCGACGGTCTCGAACGGATCCTCGACGTCGACCTCGTCATCCATCGCGACCACCAAGGGGTCATCGAGTACTGGGGCGGCGTCATCCGCGACGTCACGGCCCGCAACCACATGCAGGCCGAGCTGATGCGCCAGGCCACCCACGACGGGCTCACCGGCCTGCCGAACCGCATCCTCCTGCTGCGCACCACCGCCGACGCGCTCGACCGCATCCGCGGTACCCGTGGCCACGTGGCCCTGCTGTTCCTCGACCTCGACAAGCTCAAGGACGTCAACGACAACGCCGGCCACGACGTGGGCGACGCCCTGCTCGCCCAGGTGGCCAATCGTGTGGCCCACGCCACCCGCCCTGCCGACGTCATCGCCCGCATCGGCGGCGACGAGTTCGTCGTGCTCTGCAACGGCAGCATCGACGAGCACTCCGCCCTCGAGCTGGCCGAGCGCATCCGCCTCGCGCTCAGCGGCAAGATCATGATCCGCGGCGTCGAGGTCGAACTCACCGTCAGCGTGGGCGTGGCGCTCGCCGACAGCACCCACCTCGACGGCGTGCCCTCCCCCGACGCCGCACTCACGCTGCTCCGCCACGCCGACGCGGCGATGTACACGGCCAAGCGCCGCGGCCGGTCGCGCGTCGAGATGTACACCGAGGCGATGCGTGCGGCCAACGTCGAGCAGAAGGAGCTCGCTGCCGAGCTCGAGCGGGCGCTCGCCAACGACGAACTACGGCTCGCCTATCAACCGATCATCTCCACCCACAGCGGCCGCGTGGTCGGCGCCGAAGCGCTCCTGCGCTGGGAGCACCCCAGCCGTGGTCGGCTGCTGCCGGCACACTTCCTGCACCTCGCGAACGAGTCGGGTGCCATCGTGCCCATCGGCGACTGGGTGATCAGCCAGGCCTGCCAGGACACCCGGGCGTGGCTGACCGCCGGCCTCGTCGAGCGCACGTTCAGCGTGCACGTCAACGTCTCACCCCGGCAGCTGCAGGAGGGCACCTTCGTCGAGCGCGTCACGTCGATCGTGCGGTCGATGGACCTCAATCCGTCCCAGCTCACGATGGACTTCGACGAGGTCACCCTCAACGACTCCCAGAGCGGCACCATCCGCGCCCTGCAGACCCTGCGCCGTTTCGGTGTGCAGTTGGCCCTCGACGACTTCGGTGTCGGTGTCAGCTCGCTCACCGCGCTGCGTGAGTGCGAGGCCGATGTGCTCAAGCTCGACGGCACCGTGGCCCGCACCCTCGGAGCGAACGGCGACGACGATCCGATCGTGCGGGCGCTGATCCAGCTCGCCCATGCACTCGAGATGCAGGTCGTGGCCGAGTGGGTCACCTCCGCCGATCAGCTGCACCGGCTGCGCATGCTCGGCTGCGACATGGTGCAGGGCAACCTGCTCGGCGAGCCGATCGCCGCCGACGCGTTCGCCGCCCGCACCGCCCGCGCCACCAGCTGATCGTCGATCCCCTTCACGGGCCCAGCGACGAGCGACGGCGTCGGGGGTGTCGGGGGTGTCGGGCTCAGTGGCTGCTGACGGCGAGTCCGTCGAGGGCGTCGGCGAACTTCTCGAGGGCGGCGGCGCGACGGGTGGGCACGTGCTCGATCGACGGCTCGCTCGGGCGGTAGCGCTTCAGCACCTGGCGGGCGACGGTGACCTTGTGCACCTCGTCGGGGCCGTCGTAGATGCGTGCGGCGCGGGCGGCCCGGTACATCGACTCCAGCGGCAGATCGGTGGTGTAGCCGAGCGAGCCGTGGATCTGGATGGCGCGGTCGATGACGTTGTAGAGCACCTTGGCACCCCAGAACTTGATCACGCCGATCTCCACCCGGGCGTCGCTGTAGTGCTTGCCGGCGGCGTGCAACTGATCCATCTTCCAGGCGGCCTGCAGGGTGAGCAGCCGAGCGGCCTGCATCTCGGCGTAGCTCTCCGCGATCCAGTCCTGCACCATCTGCTTCTCGGCGAGGATCGAGCCGTGCGCGTAGCGCGTGAGTGCCCGTTCGCAGAGCAGGTCGAAGGCCCGCTGGCTCTGCCCGAGCCAGCGCATCGCGTGGTGGATGCGGCCGGGGCCGAGGCGCTTCTGTGCGAGCGCGAAGCCCTGGCCGATGCCGGCCTCACCGCCGACGATGTTCTCGAACGGCACGCGCACGTTCTCGTACAGGATCTCGGCGTGGCCGCCGGGCTCGCCGGTCTTGTGGTCGGGCTCGCCCATCGTGGGCACGTCGCGGACGATGTTGACGCCCGGCGTGTTCGTGGGCACCACGATCATCGAGTAGTTCTTGTACGGCGTCTCGTGGTCGCCGGTCTTCACCATCACGATCAAGATGTCGGCGATCGACGCGTTCGACGAGAACCACTTGTGGCCGTTGATCACCCATTCGTCGCCGTCGCGCATGGCGCTCGTGGACAGCAGCGTCGGGTCGGCACCGGCGCCGGGTTCGGTCATCGAGAAGCAGCTGCGGATCTTGCCGTCGAGCAGCGGCGTCATCCACTTGTCGCGCTGCTCCTGCGTGCCGCCGACGGCGAGCAGTTCGGCGTTGCCGCTGTCGGGTGCGTTGTTGCCGAAGATGCTCGGCGCGTAGGCGCACTGGCCGAGGATCTCGTGCATCAGGCCGAGCTTCACCTGGCCGAAGCCCAGACCGCCCATGTCGGGCGGCAGGTGCGCGGCCCACAGGCCCTGAGCCTTCACCTGCTCCTTGAGCGGGGCGACGAGCTTCATGAAGACCTGGCGACCCTCGGGGGTGCGCCATTCGTGGGCGAGGGTCTCCAACGGGATGATCTCCTCCCGCACGAAGTCGCGCATCCACCCCAACTTCGCCTCGAACTCTGGTTCCGTCTCGAAGTCCCATGCCATGGCCGCGGACCCTAGTTCGGACCGTATCCGTACACTCACCCGTGGTGCTGGCCTCCTCGTTCGCCTCCTCGCTCGATGTCGTGACGACGGTGTTGTCGGTGGCGGTGCTCGGGTTCATGGCCACGCGACTGGTCACCGGCGTGAGGGTGGCCCGATCGGTCTCGGGCCGTGCCGTGGTGCGCGAGGTACGCCGTCGCATCGCCTGGCGCCATGTGTGGCCGGTGCCGATCGTGCTCACCGCGGTGATCGCCGTCGCGAGCGCGCTGATGCTCGTGCCCGGCCTGAACTGGGGCTGGTGGAGCGCCATCGGCGGCGAGGGGAACCCGGTCTTCGGGAGTACCGAGGAGACCAGCGGCACCGTCTGGGAGTGGATCATCCCGCTCGTCTTCATGGCGATGCTGCTGCCGGCGCTGCCACTGTTCGCGAACGCGGAGGAGCGCATGTTCCGTCGCGGCGCCGAGGGCTGGTCGACGGGGCGACGGGCGCTGAAGACCGCTCAGTTCGGACTGGTT
>JBILUM010000367.1:0-3815 GCA_044370995.1 Ilumatobacteraceae bacterium
CGCGGGCACGACGCCGCCAAGGATCAGAGTTACGTGGTGCACATGCTCGATCAGGATCGGCTTGCTCGCTGCCTGTTCCCGGTCGGCACCATGACCAAGGCCGAGGTGCGCGACCACGCCGAACGTCTCGGCCTCCGCACCGCTCACAAGCCCGACAGTCAGGACGTGTGCTTCATCACCCACACCGGTGGGCGCGAGCAGTTCCTCGGCGACCGCATCCCGTTCCGCCCGGCGCGCGTGGTCGACGCCGACGGGGTCGAGGTCGGCGCGGTCGGCGCCGTCGAACTCGTCACGATCGGGCAGCGGCGCGGTATCGGGCTGCCCGGCGGTGGGCCCAAGCGGTACGTGGTCGACGTCGACGTCGCCGCCGCACGCGTGGTCGTCGGTGACGAGCGCGAGCTCTACGTCGGCACCACCCGGGTCGCGGCGACGACGTGGGCGGCCGAGGTGGCCGCGGGCGAGGTGCTCGTGCAGTGCAGCGCACACGGCGAGGTGCGACGGGCCGCGGTGCGTGCCGAGGGATCGCCCGACGAGGTGGTGCTCGACTGGTTCGAGCCGCAGCGGCGGGTGGCGCCCGGCCAGAGCGTGGTGCTGTACGACCTCACGAACGAGCGCGTGCTCGGCGGCGGGATCGCCGGCTGATCGGATCGGGCCTGGATGGGGCCCGGTCAGCCCACCGACAGGGAGCGGTCGCCGGCCGCGTGCAGCAGCCGCCCCGGGCGGGTGGGCGCGACGAGGAAGGCGAGCACGTGGAGCGCGGTGCCGTTCGGTTTCGCCCGCGTGCCGGCGAGCACGACCGTGGTCGACTCCGACACCGTCACCTCGACCGCGTGGCCGCCGGCCGGACCGGTGAAGTCGGCGGCCTGCGTGTCGGCGAGCGCCAGGCGGGCGCGACGCAGGATCGACGCCGGGAACATGACGGTCTCCGCGAGGACCACGTGGTCGTGGAGCACGAAGCCGGCGGGGACGAGCACCACCCACCGGCGCGTCAGGCGATGGAAGCGGGGCAGCAGGAAGGCGCCGAGCGCGACGGCGGCGGCCGTGACCGTGACGCCCACGATCCAGTTGCGGGCCGCGAGTGCGAGGGGCCCGACGACGACCGCCGCGCACCACGCTGCCCACGAGACGATCGTCGGCACGTAGAACGCCGCCGGGGGACGCAGCAGGAAGCGCTGCTCGTCGCCGTACGCGGACGCCTGGACCATCAGGTTGCCGAACTCTCCGCTGCCGACGACCACGAGCGCGACGAGCGTGGCGACCACGCCGACGACCGTGGCGGACGACGGTTCCGCGGCGGCGAGCGCGACGACCGCGGCGACGGCACCGACCGGGGCGAGCATGCGCGAGACCGTGAGTCCGATCGCGGACGGCACGGCGAGGGTGACGGCGACCGCCGCCCACCCGACCCACAACAGGGTGGTCCCGGTGAGCTGCACCGCGCGGGAGTGCTCGGCGAGCGCCTCGCCGAAGCCGGCGCCGCCGATCACGGCGACGGCGAGCCAGATCGCGCGGGCCGCCCAGAGCACGACGGACCCAGGAGATTTGGCCGGTGACTGCACGAAGCGACAGGGTATCCAGACGCTGGCGACGGGCCAGCGGTCGTCGAGGTGAACGCGTCGGCGTCCGATCGTTCTCACCCCGGTGTTCACACACCGTTGACGAATCCGCCTCGCCGTCGGCGGAACGAGCGTGCCAGCATTTCGGCACATCCCGAACAGGGCCGACGCCGTCGGTCCCCGAACACCGAATCCCAGAGACGCGAAAGGAGGATCACGATGGCTGCACTGCAGGTCGCCAATGGCGTCACGGTCGGCATCGGGAGCCTCCCGCACCGCGACCTCGACGCAGGGATCCGCTTCGCCCTCGAGGCGACCGCCATCCCCACCGTCCCGTCGCTGCCCAAGCGCTCGCCGGCCGAGGGCATCATCGTCCAGGCGATGCTCGGCATCGAGGGCGTCACCGTGGGCCAGTACGGCGCGATCTCGGTCGATCTGAACCGGATCGATCCGATCGCCGACGTGTCGACCGATCTGCAGCACGATGCGTTCGCCGGGTTCCGTCGGTTCCTCGAACTCGCCGCCGCACGCCACGCCGACCCCGAGCTCGGACCGATCGAGGCCGTCAAGTGGCAGCTCGTCGGCCCGGTCACGCTCGGGATGGCGCTGTTGCGGGCCGGCGTGCCGGTGCACGACGCGTTCGACGTGGCGGTGCGTGCCGTGCGATCGCACGTGCAGCATCTCCTCGACGCGGTGGAGGCGGCCCTGCCGGGTTGTCGGCAGCTGGTGTTCATCGACGAGCCCGACATGGTCGACCTCACCGACGCGCACTTCCCGATCGCGCCCGACACGGCGATCGACCTGGTGTCGGGTGCGCTCGCGGCGATCGAGTCGCGCGGGCTGTCGGGGTTGCACGTGTGCGGCGATGCCGACTGGCCCTCGATGATCGCGGCCGGTCCGCAGATCCTGTCGATCCCGGTCGGCACCTCGATCGTCGAAGCGGCCGGATACCTGCAGCAGTTCCTCGCCCGCGGCGGCATCGTCGCATGGGGTGCCGTCCACACCGACGGGCCGATCTCCACCACGGTCGAGCGGCCGTGGCGCCAGCTCACCCAGCTGTGGTGCCAGCTCGTCGAACGCGGGTGCGACCAGGTGCTGCTGCGCACCCAGTGCATCGTCACGCCCGAGTGCGGGCTGGGGATGCACAGCCCGTCGGTGGCCGAGCGGGTGCACCGGATCACGGCCGAGGTGAGCCGTCGCGTGCACGACCAGGCGACCGCCACCCACTTCGTGCTCGGCGCCTGAGCCGCACGTCGCTGACCCGAGATCGCCGGGCCGGTTCGTCCGGCGGCGACGTCACACCCGCTGCGTACACTCGCCGGGATGACGACCCACGGTGACCCGGCGGCGCGGATCGCCGAGCTGAGCGCCCTCATCCGCCACCACGACGAGCGGTACTACGGACACGACGCGCCCGAGGTCAGCGACGCCGAGTACGACGAACTGGTCCGCGAGCTGCGCGCCCTCGAAGCGGCCAACCCCGACCTGGCATCGCCCGATTCGCCGACCCAACGGGTGGGCGCGGCGACGCTCGGCGCCACCTTCGCACCGGTCACGCACCGCGTGCCGATGACCAGCCTCGACAACGCGATGGACACCGACGAGTTGACTGCGTGGGGCGAGCGCGTTGCCAAGGGGCTCGGCGCCGCGGCGGCCGCCGTCGCGACGGGTGCCGCCCTTCAGTTCGACCTGCTCGGCGAGGTTCCGTCGCCGGAGCAGCCGTCCGACCTTCCGTCGTCGCAGCCGTCCGGGCAGCCCGCGGCTTCGGTGGTGCCGACGGCCCGATACGTGTGCGAGTTGAAGATCGACGGTCTGGCCATGAGCCTGCGCTACGAGCAGGGCCGGTTCGTGCAGGCCGCCACCCGAGGCGACGGCCGGGTCGGCGAGGACGTCACGGCCAACGTGGCGACGATCGTCGGACTGCCGCACCGCCTGCCACCCGGCTCGCCCGAGGTGGTCGAGGTGCGCGGCGAGGTGTACATGTCGCTCGCCAGCTTCGAGGCGCTGAACGAGCGGGCCGCCCAGGCCGGCCAACCGCGGTTCGCGAACCCTCGCAACGCCGCAGCCGGCAGCCTCCGGCAGAAGGATCCGACCGTCACGGCATCGCGCGAGTTGAGCTTCTGGTGCTACCAGCTCGGCGAGGTCGTCGGCGGCCCCGCGTTCGAGACGCACCACCAGACGCTCGAGTTCCTCGCCACCCTCGGCTTCCCGGTCAACCCCGAGATCCGGGAGGTCGACGTTCTCGACGGGGTCTACGCG
>JBILUM010000368.1:0-3813 GCA_044370995.1 Ilumatobacteraceae bacterium
ACAGCGACGCAAGTTCTTCGCGGATCACTCGCCGCTCACTCGCGGCTCCCCCCTCGCCAGGGGGCGTTCACGTGCCGCCGCGCCGGGTCAGCTCTCCTGGAAGTTCTCCCAGTAGCGGCTCGGCGTGGGGCCGCGCTGGCCCTGGTACTTCGAGCCGCGAGCACCCTTGCCGTACGGGTTGTCGGCCGGCGTCGTCATCCGCATGAAGCTCACCTGACCGATCTTCATGCCCGGGTAGAGCGTGATCGGCAGCGTCGCGATGTTGGTGAGCTCGAGGGTGATGTGGCCGTCGAAGCCGGCGTCGATGAAGCCGGCCGTCGAGTGGATGATCAACCCGAGGCGACCGAGCGACGACTTGCCCTCGATGCGGGCGACGAGGTCGTCGGGCACGCCGATCCGCTCGGCCGTGCTCCCGAGGACGAACTCGCCGGGGTGCAGCATGAACGCGTGGTCGTCGTGGATCGTGATCAGCTCGGTCAGGTCCTCCTGGTTCTGCTTCACGTCGATCACGGCCGACGTGTGGTTGCGGAACACCCGGAACAGGTTGCCGATGCGGACATCGATCGACGATGGCTGGATCATGGAGGGATCGAACGGCTCGATGATGATGCGGCCAGCGTCGATCTGCTCGCGCAGGGTCCGGTCGGAGAGGATCACGCCGCCAACCTAGTGGAGGTGGGTCGTGCCGGGTTCAGTGCCGACGCAGCGGCTGCGTGGCTCGCGCCGGTTCGTCGTCAGTCGATTCGCGAGCGTCGCAGCAGCGCCGGGATCGGCGTGGATGCGAGGCGCCGCGACACGAGCAGTGCCGCGGCCGACCAGCAGACGAAGCTCACCCAGTCGTTGAGGTGCACGCCGTGCGTCGCGCTGAGGCGGACGATGGTCGGACCCGACCACGGGTTGGTGTTCACGATCCACCGCAGGCCGACGACCACGAGGGTGAGTGCGACGGCGAGGCGCAGGGGACGGTACGACACACCTCGTCATCGGCAGCTCCGCACTCCACCTTGAGCAGAAATCCAGGAAATCTTCTGCGCTCGCCGACCGGGCCCGTGAGCAGGTGTTCCAGCCCCGCAGATGACGGACGGAGGGCACGGCCGCTAGATTGGGCCGCCGCAACGACGAGCCCGCCGCGATCCGGTCGGCCAGTCCTGCGGGTGTAGTTCAATGGTAGAACATCAGCTTCCCAAGCTGAGAACGCGGGTTCGATTCCCGTCACCCGCTCTCGTGAAAGCCCTGTCCCTTCCAGGTGCGGCCTCAGGCGTGTGGTCGGTCGATCGGTCAGATCCGTGGGTGGGCGGCGAGGAACGACCAGATGGCTCGGCTGGCGTCGAGGTTCGGGTACGGCTCCCCCACGAGTGACGTGCCTTGTGCCGACGACGCGGGATGACCCATCCACGCATGTGTGGCGCCGTCGACCACGACGTAGCGCACCACCGCACCGTCACCACATCCCGACCAGGTGGTGACCGCCAGGTCAAGGTTGGCAGGATCGGTCGACGACCGAGGCTCGCCGTTGCACCCATCGGCTGCGGCCAACGCCTCGACCGCCGCCCGCGCCGGGCGGAACTCGACCCCGGCGACACCGCTGCCCTTGCCACCGTCGATGGGGTGATTGGTGTCGGCGGTGCCGTGGAAGTGGATGACCGACACGGGTTGCGACGGCGTGCACTGGTCGACGCCGAGGCTGCCGGCCTGCACACCGATACCGACGATGCGGTCGGACAACTCGCATGCCAGGCGATACGACAGAATCGCTCCGTTCGAGTGCCCGGCGGCGAAGACCCGCGCAGGATCGATCGGCAGATCGGCAGGGAGCGTGTCGAGGAGCTGGCGGATGAAGCCGACGTCGTCGACGTCCTGGCGCACCGCGGGGCCGCAGCAGTAGCCGCCGTTCCAGGTCTGCGGCCCGGTGCCGTCGGGCCGGGCCCCGATGCCGTCGGGGTAGACGACGATGAACCCGTTGGCCTCGGCCAGTTCGTCGAAGCCGGAGTTCGCGGCGTACTGCGCCGACGACCCGAGGCCGCCGTGCAACGCAACGAGCAGCGGAGCCGGTTCCCCCGCCGCCAACGAGGACGGCACGTACAGGCGGTAATGGCGCGTGCGGCCGTCGGCGGTGCGCAGGGTGCCATCGGTGACGCTGCCGATGGCGGGTACGCCGGCAAGGGTGCCCGCGTACGGGTCGTAGATGTCGTCCATGGAAGTGCTCGTGCTCGTGGTGCTCTCGGCGGTCGTGGTGCTCTCGGCGGTCGTGGTGCTCTCGGCGGTCGTGGTGCTCTCGGCGGTCGTGGTGGCAACGGTGCTCGTGGTGTTGGCGGTGGTGGTCGAGGCGAGCGCCGACGTGGACGTGGACCCGCTCGCGATGGGGCCGATCGTCGACTCCGAGGTGGAGGCACATGCGCTCACACCCAGCGCACTGAAGGCGACGAACAACCCCACGCCGAGGCGCCACCGACGAGTCAGCTGCACGATCTCCTCGATCCTCACGAGGTGACAGTCTCTCGCGTCAGGCGGCCCACGAGGTGCAGGCCGGCGGTACGACATCGCCCTGCCGGTGCCGCTCACCGCCCGGGTACTGCGCCATCGTCAGCCCACCGACGATCAAGTCGCCGCCATCGCCCATCGGCACGGCGTCGACGTGACACAGCGCGCCGACGGGCGCGAGCGGATGGTCGATGGCCAGGTTGGCGTGCCCGGCCACCGTCGTCGGCTGCACGTGCGGCATGACCAGATCCGTCGTGACCCTCGGCGACCGAGAGTGATGCGATCGCCACTGGCGTCGAGCACGGCCGGAGGCCCGCTTCGGCTGCACATCAACCCGATGTTGGGCGATCTCGAGCTGGTGCAGATCTCACCGAGCCGGATCCGAACTTGACATGCCGGGATGGTCGCCGCCGGCAGGCCAGGGCCGTCGACCATCGCCAAGTACTACCGGCTCGTCCATGCCGTGTTCGCACGAGCAACGTCGATCGACCGAACCGCTGTGCGAGGACGAAGACGTCGGCGAAGTCACGCGCCTCGGCCCTGTCGAACAGCGCGACCAGCTCTCGCCCGGCGAGTTCCTCCGGGTCGAGTGTTGGACCGGCGATCGACACCACGGGTGGATGACGGGGCGGCACATCGATGGCGATGTCGACGACCACCAGGTCCGAGCCACGGACCGAGAGCCGAGCGAAGGTCGCGCTGAGTTGAAACGGCATCGACGGACCACCCGGCGGCACTGGCGGCGGATTGGAACTGCTCGCGAACCAACCCCAGATCGGCCCGGCCTCGCTCACCGAAGAAGTCGAGACCGTCGGACGAGTCGTGAGGCCCGACGCAGGCAGCGCTCCTCCAGCCGGCACGCTCGGTCCACCGCACACCGAGGATCGCTGCGATCGTCTGATGGCGTGGCCAGAGGAGATGCGGTCGGACTGCCGTGCCGTCATCGAGCACGAGGCTCATCCGGTCACCACAGAAGCCGCTCGTGCTGTGCTGCACTGCCACGCCACGGCTCCCACGGCCTGTTCACCCAGGTGCTCCATCCGGCGCTGATGGATGACCACCCTGGTGTTCACGCCCCCAACGCGCCATCGCGCCATCGCGGCATCGAGAGCGCTGCGCTCGGGAGTTCGGGTGACGGTGCGCGCCATGGTGGCGACGGGGTCGGGTCGCGTCGAGCACACCATCAGGCCTGGAGTGGCCCCCATTTTCGGGGTCGTGAGATTTCTGTGTTGATCGAACGCGTGTTCGATCTGACGTGGTAGTGTTGTGGGTGTTCCGAGTTCCCCCGGGACGATCATCGAACCCGTTCGTCGGGTTCCTCCAACCGAGTGT
>JBILUM010000370.1:0-3806 GCA_044370995.1 Ilumatobacteraceae bacterium
ACCGCCACCCCCGCGACGACCGCCACTCCTGAAACGACCGCCACTCCTGAAACGACCGCGACTCCGCCGACGACCGCTCCCCGGCCGCCGGTCACCGTCCCTGCGTCGTCGCCGACCGCGACGAACGGTGGCCCGTCGATCGATGTCCGCTCGCTGCCGGTGGGCACGGCCGGCAACGGGGCCCCGACCATCGCCGCCTCGTCACGAACCCCCACCGTCATCGACGGCGTGGGCGCATTCCGCACGTTCTGCGGCATGTCGCACATGGCCTTCGACGACCCGATCGTCGCGCCGGGGCGCCCGGGTGGCTCCCATCTGCACACCTTCTTCGGCAACACCGGTGTCGACGCGTTCTCCACGGCGGCGACGATCGCCGGGAGCGGTGGATCCACCTGTCGTGGCGGCACGGCCAACCGCAGTGCCTACTGGGTGCCGTCGATGATCGACACCTCGACGGGTGCCGCGATCGAACCGGCGTTCCTCATCAGCTACTACAAGTCCGGCTACCTCGGTGTGAGCCCGTCGGAGATCCAGGCGTTCCCGCCGGGTCTGCGGATGATCTCCGGCCGTTCGACCGCGACGTCACCCGATCCCGCCCCGAGCTGGCGTCGGCCCGTGAACTGGAACTGCGGATTCGACTCGACCGGTAACGGCACCGAGTTCAGCCCGGGCATGCAGCAGTGCGCTCCGGGTCAGTTCGTCCGTCTGACGCTGGCCTTCCCGCAGTGCTGGAACGGTCGCGACCTCGACTCGGCAGACCACCAGAGCCACATGGCGTGGGCCGATGGCACCGGCTGTCCGACCTCGCACCCGGTCGCCGTCGCCCAGGTGACGATGAACTTCTACTGGCCGGTTCCCGCGGGCGGCAACGGCGCGTGGCGGCTCGCCAGCGACATGTACGACGGCGGCGTCGCCGGATGGTCGGGTCACGCCGATTGGTGGAACGGGTGGGACCCTGCCGTCGAGCAGGTCTGGATCGACCGCTGCGTCCGCGCCGGACTCGACTGTTCGGTCGAGATGCTCGGCGACGGCCGGGAGCTCGTCGGCGGCTCGTTCTGACGGGTTCGAACCGGCGGTCGGGTCAGTCACGAACGACCACGGTGGAGCCCATGGGCATCGCGTTCGTGGCCCACAGCATGTCCATCGCCTGGTTGGTGACGCGGACGCAGCCATGGGAGGCGGGGTAGTTGGGGACGCTGCTGTAGCCGTGGACCGCCACACCTCGGATGAAGAACCTCGGCCGGTACAGCACACCGAGTGACCCCTCGTAGCGCGGGTCGTCGCTCACCCGGTACACCCTGTGTGTCCCGCTGGGCGTGATCGCCTGGTCGGGGATCAGATTGCCGTTCTTGTCGCGCCAGGTGTACGGGTAGTCGCCGCCGGTCGAGACGTTGACCACCCATTCGGCCTTGCCGCCCCGCACGACCATGCCGAGCTGCTTGCCCTTGTCGATCAGCAGCAGGTCGCCCGTGACGCCCGTCGTCGGCCGGCACTGCACCTTGTTGAGCGCCGCGGCGGTGCCCTCGTCGAGGTTGCCGGACGGGGACAGGCCCGACCACTTCTGGAACGCCATCACGGCCTGTCGGGTGGTGAGCCCGTACGACCCGTCGGCGGCGCTCAACCAGTAGCCGAGCTCGAGGAGGCGCTGCTGGCCTCGTGCGACGGTCGACGTGCTCGACCCGTTGACCACGGCGGCGACCGGCGACGCCGGTGGGGCCAGGCATCCGGCAGCCACCGTCGGCCTGGTGTTGCTCGGCGCCCCGAACGGTGCGGGCACCGGCGTGCCGAGGTAGTAGCCGGCGACGTCGGCCACGAGGTGCGCACCGGTCTGGGTGAAGACGTCGAACCCTCGGGCCGACACCGCGACCGTGGCGTGGTTCGGCAGCGTCTGTGCGGCACGCACCACGTTGAGGGTGCTCGTGCCGCGGCTCTTGTTCGACGGGTCGTTGGATCCGGCGGGCGAGACCGACACGTAGCCGCCCGCCAGCGAATCGGTGGCGGTGATGTTGAGCGACAGCGCTGCGACGTCGGTGCGGCCGATGGCCGGGTTGGTGCCCACCGGCACCTCGACGTTCCAGACCGGCAGCGGCATCTGCGTGCCGCCGAGCGGGTTGAGCGCCTGAGCCCGGGTGTCGAGGAAGCGGGTCGGCGAGCTCAGCGGGACGAACAGCCCGTCGGTCGACACCGGTGCCGACGGCCCGGTGATCGTCCCGACGAGGTCGACGACGAGGTGGCCGCCGCTCTGGCTGAACACCGCGACGTCACCCTCGGCGTCGACGGGGACGATGACCTGGTTGGCCGAGACGTGGAACGCGAACAGCGAGTTGAGGTTCGCCGCGGTCGGCGGTGCGCTGTTCACCGGGTAGACCGTCCAGTAGCCGGGTGCCGACCCGATGGTCGTGACGTTGAGCACGACGGCGGCGGCACCGGCGCCCTCCGGGACACGGACCTCGGTGACCGACTGCGGCACGAGGGTGAGGAACTCGCGGGTGTCGAGCACGCGCCGGGGGCTGGCGAGCGGCTGGAACCGGCCGGCGCTGGTGGCGCCGCTCAACTCGTACGTGCCGAGCATGTCGACGACGAGGTGACCGCCCTTCTGGCTGAACACGTCGACGAGGCCGTCCGCGCCCACGGGCACCGTGACGAGGTTGGGGATCGCGAGGCCGTCGCCGAGCAGCGACCAGCGCTCGTCGACGTTCAGGTTCGATGCCGTGGGCATCGGCGAGCCGTGCGGGAAGGCGGTCCAGAAGCCGACACCGGCCGTGCCGACGACGGTGATGTTGAGCACGGCGGCTCGAGCGGTCTCGGCGGCCGGCAGAGGTGCGGCCCCGGCGACGCGGACGGACACGGTGCCACCTGCCGGCACCGGGGTGCCGGCGTCGCGGGTGTCGAGGAGGCGGGTCGGCGACGGCAGGGCGACGAAGCGGGTGGTGTCGCCTGGGGCCGCGTGCGCGCTCGCACCTCCCAGCGGGGCGGGGAGGGCGACCACGGTCGCTGCAGTGCCCGCGAGCACCGCAGCCGTGAGCGCTCTCGACAGGATCCTGAACCGGGCGCCGGACAGGACGCCGGACAGGACGCTGGACAGGCCTCCGGTCCGCGCCTGCCGGGGCGCGTGACCACACATCGTTCTCATCTGCAACCGCACCCTGCAGAGAGTAGTGGCGCGAGTGCGCAATGCGCACGCGGCAGGGTCAGCGGCGGGGCGGCCTGATCCCGCGGAACTCCCAGTCGCCGCCGAGGGCCGTCGACAGCACCTCTTCGCTCTCGGTGGGCTGGTGGCCGACGTCGTCGCGGATCGGCGTGGGACCGGTGACGATGGTGTTGGTGAGTTCGCCGAGGCCCTCGACCTCGACCGTGACCACGTCGCCCGGCTGCACCGGCCGGCTGTACGCGGGCGTGCCCGAGAAGATCATGTCGCCCGGCAGCAACGTGATCGTTCGGGCCAGGTCGGCGACGAGATAGTGCATGTCCCACGTCATCTCGTCGGTGTTGCCGTCCTGGCGCACCTCGCCGTTGACGATGGTGCGGATGCGCTTGTGGTGGAAGTCCCAGTCGGTGACGAGCGTCGGGCCGACGGGGCACAGGGTGTCGCTGCCCTTCACGCGGAGCATCGACCCGGCGTCGGTGTCGCGGAAGTCGTGCAACCCGTAGTCGTTGCCGATGGTGTATCCAGCGATGTAGTCGCCTGCCTCGGCCTGACTCACGTTGCGACACGGGCGGCCGATCACGATCACGACCTCGCCCTCGTAGTTGAGCCACTTGCATCGCTCGGGTCGCACCACGTGGCCGCGATGTCCGTTCAGGGC
>JBILUM010000371.1:0-3801 GCA_044370995.1 Ilumatobacteraceae bacterium
GAACCAGACCCCCCAGGCGCGCAGCCGGTCCGCAGCGCTGCGGGGTGGGGTCGGCCGGGCGAGCAACTCCTCCACGGGCACACCTCCCTCCGGACTTCACGACGACCGGGGGAGGCGGGCGGGAACCTATCGGGCGGTCACGGTGCCGCCACCTCGGCCACCACTGCCGTCCGTCGCCGACAGTTCGTCGGTGACGGCCGTGGCGAGCGAGCGCCGCGAGATCCACGACGCCTCGATCTCGAGCGGGATGCGCAGGTATGCGCCGTGGTGGTCCTTGCCGTGCAGCCGCCACCACAGGTACGAGCCGACGTAGCGCGCCGAGAAGCCGACGAAGCCGTAGCGACGCCATTGACGGACGTGCACCTGTTCGTGGCGGAGCAGCAGCGCCGACTCGGCGTGGCCCTCACGGACGATCACCAGCGAACCGAACGTGATGCCGTCGGCGCCGCGCGGGACCGGGCCGCCCTCCCAGAGGCGGTAGCCGTCGCGACGTTCGATTCGCTGTCGGATGCGCTGCAGGCCGAACACGGTTCGACCGATCAGTACAACCGGCTCGTCAGCAGCTTGCGGTACTGGGCGGTGCGCGGGTCGTCGGGACCCATCAGCTCGAGGATGTCGACGTACTGCTGACGGGCGTCGTCGTCACCTTTCACCTGATCGAGCAGCACCGTGAGCTGGTGGTCGTAGTCGTCGGCCGGCTTCTGGCTGAGTCGAGCGGCGGCGGCCACCTTGCGGGTGCGCTCGCTCTCGGGGATGCGGGCCAACAGCTGGAGCGCCTCCTCGGCACGACCGTCCTCGACGAGCAGCTCCGCCAGGGCGACGATCACGTCCTCGTTCGCCGGCTCGAGTTCGAGCGCCGCACGCAGGCTCGCCTCGTCGCCGGCGGCCAGCAGCTGCGACACCTGGAGATCCTCCTCGGTGGGCAGGAGCGACTGCACGAACTGCTCGATCACGTGCTCGGGGTAGGCGCCGACGAAACCGTCGATCACCTGACCGTCCTTCAGCGCGTACACGGCGGGGATCGACTGCACCTGGAAGGCCTGGCTGACCCCCGGGTTCTCGTCGACGTTCACCTTCGCGAGCACGACCCTGCCGTCGGTCGCATCGGTGACACGCTCGAGGATCGGACCGATGGTGCGACACGGACCGCACCACTCGGCCCACAGGTCGACGATGACCGGGGTCTGCATCGAACGGTCGATGACCTCGGACTGAAAGGTGACGTCGGTGACATCGATGGCGGGCATGAGCCCAGGCTACCGGTACCGTTCCCCACGATGTCCGAGTCACACGCCGCCACGTCCGACTTCCCCTCCGTCGTTGCAGAGGTCCCCGGGATCGCCGTCCCCACCGTCACCGCCTGGCTCGAGACCAACGTCGACGGTGCCACCGGGCCGTTCCGGTTCGACGCCATCGCTGGCGGCCACTCGAACCTCACGTACCGGGTCACCGGGGCCGACGGCACGCGCTACGTCCTGCGTCGGCCGCCGCTCGGCCATCGCCTCGCCAGCGCCCACGACATGGGCCGCGAGCACAAGATCATCCACGGCCTGCAGCGCTCGAACGTGCCGGTCGCCCCGGCGCTCGGCTACTGCGCCGACGAGGCGGTCAACGACGCGCCGTTCTACGTGATGGGCTTCGTCGACGGGCACGTGCTGCGCGACCGGGTCAGCTCGGAAGCCGTCCTCTCCCCCGCTGCCCGCCGCCACGCGAGCGAATCGCTGGTCGACACGATGGCGGCCATCCACGCGGTCGACCTGCACGCCGTCGGCCTCGACGACCTCGGCAAGCACGAGGGCTACATCGCCCGTCAGCTGAAGCGGTGGTACGGCCAGTGGAACGCCCAGAAGACCCGCGAGCTCGCGGCCGTCGACCAGGTGCACGACGAGCTGCTGCGCCGCATCCCCGAGCAGGGCCCGGCCACCATCGTCCACGGCGACTACCGACTCGACAACTGCATGGTCGGCGACGACGGCAGCGTGGTCGCGGTGCTCGACTGGGAGATCTGCACCCTCGGCGATCCGCTCGCCGACCTCGGGCTGCTCCAGGTGTACTGGACCGGCCCCAACGATCCGCCCAGCGCGTGGAACGGGTCGGCCTGCAGCGCCCCCGGGTTCATGGATCGCGCCGAACTCGCGGTTCGCTACGCCGAGGTGAGCGGGCGCGATGTGTCGCAGCTGCCGTTCTACGTGTCGTTCGCCTACTGGAAGCTCGCCTGCATCCTCGAGGGCGTCTACGCCCGCTATCTGGGTGGCGCGCTCGGCCAGCGCGATCCGGCCGAGCTCGAGCCGTTCAAGCTGCAGGTCGAGGGTGCGGCGGCGATGGCGCTGAGCACCCTGGAGTCGATCTGATGCCGGCCGACGGCCCGGCCTACCAGCTCCACGAGCCGCTGCCCACGCTCGATCGACCGGTGCTGGTCGCGATGCTCACCGGCTGGATCGACGCGAGCGGCGCTGCGGCCGCCGCGGTCGCCACGCTCGAACAGGCCATCGCGGCGAGGCCGCTCGCGACCTTCGACGGCGATCTGTTCATCGACTACCGCGCCCGGCGGCCCACGATGGAGCTGCGCGAGGGCGTCAACGAGCGGCTCGTCTGGCCCGAGATCGAGCTGAAGGTCGGCCGCACCGCGACCGGCGACGACGTGCTGGTGCTCACCGGTCCCGAGCCCGATTCGGCGTGGCGCGGCTTCGCCGCCACCGTCACCGATCTCGCCATCGAGCTCGGCGTGCGGATGGTGGTGGTGCTCGGCGCCTATCCGTTCGCGGCCCCGCACACCCGACCGTCGCGATTGTCGAGCAGCTCGCCGTCGGCCGAGCTGATCGCGTCGGTGCCGTTCCTGAAGAACAGCGTCGACGTCCCGGCCGGCATGGGCGCCGTGCTCGAGCATGCGTTCGTGGCCAAGGATGTGCCGGCGCTGGGCATCTGGGCCCAGGTGCCCCATTACCTCGGCACGATGAGCCATCCGGCGGCGAGCGTCGCCCTCCTCGACGGTGTCGAGCGGGTGACCGGCGTGGCGATCGACCGGACCGCCCTCGCCGGCGATGCGGAGATCCAGCGGCTCCGCGTCGACCAGCTGATCGACGCCAACACCGAGCACCGGGCGATGGTGCAACAGTTGGAGCAGGTGTTCGACGCGAGCGAGCCGACCAGCATGGCGACCGGAATGGGGGGCGGGTTCCAGATGCCGTCCGCCGCCGATCTGCCGAGCGCCGACGACATCGCCGCCGAGGTCGAGCGCTACCTGCGCGATCAGGGCGACTGAGCGACCGCCCACCACCCGGCGAGGGTGGCAGCAGCGGCGAGGTACAGCCGACGCGCCGACGGGTCGATCGCCGCTGCGTCGAGACATGCGAGGGTGTACTTCACCAGGTGGGCGTCGTGGTGCGTAGCGGCCCCGGTGGCGAGGGTCGTCGTCGCCTCGTCGAACGCCGACTCGGGCAGGTGCCACAGCGCCGCCCGTGCGGTCTCGGGGCCCGCCGCGATCGCCTGCTCGAGCGGCAGGTCGACCCGCGTCCACGACTCGGCGATCGACCGATCGAGCGGGTCGTGGGCGAGCGAGGCACGGAACCCCAGCACGTGCGTGGCGGCCACGGCGAGCGCTCGCGCCGGGGAGGCGCACGCACCGGCCACGCCGAGCACCGCCTGGGGCATGGTGAGGCAGTGGCTCCACCCGTACGGAGCGTCGTCGGTGGGCTCGCCGAGCATCGACCAGGCTGCCAGCCGGGTGAGCGTCGTGCCGTGGGCCGAGACCTCGTCGGGCATCGCCTGCAACAGTGGGGCCAGCAGCCGTGGGGCGAGGTC